>WRBI01000001.1 GCA_009784625.1 Oscillospiraceae bacterium
ACTTGACAATGCATCTTTTCACAGAAAGTGCAAACTTCGAGAAATCGCTGCTTTCTATGATTGCAATGTTTTATTCTTGCCGCCGTATTCGCCGGATTTGAACCCTATTGAAAAATGCTGGGCTTGGCTTAAACGAAAACTACGCGAAATTTTGCATTGTTTCCATTGCTTGGATGATGCCATATCGTGCCTTTTTATAGTTCGGTGGCTATACAATCTGAGAGCGAAGTATCAATCCCATATAATGGAAACGGCGCGAAGCCGCGCGGGGAATCCAAAGGGGTGTCTCCTTTGACCCACTACCTACAGCGTAGGTGCAGTGGGTTACACTGCATAAATGCAGTGTTCTGAAATCGACATCAAAGAAGAACATCGACCATGCCATACGCGATATTACGATTCCAGAAATGTAAGGCGGGCAGAGCGTCAGCTCGATGCGCTCACAACGAACGCCGAAAAGAATCATACAAAAGTAGACATTGCTCGCCAATCGCATAACTATCACCTTGTACAGCCTACGGGAAGCTCGGCAGATGATTCGGGAAGCGGGATGTAGAGTAGTGCGCTCCAACTCCACAACCATGGTTGAAACGCGCATCACTGCTAGCCCAGAGTTTATGAACGCTATGCCGCAACGTGAACAGCGCGAGTATCTCCAGAGGGCGTTTGCGTTTATGGAGAATAAAATCGGCAGGGGCAATATCATATCCGCTGTGGTACACAATGACGAGAAAACCCCGCACATGCACTTGTCATTCTGCCCGATTACGCCCGACATGAAGTTGTCTGCCAAGTACATTCTCGGCAACCAAGCGCAGCTATCGCGCTGGCCGGAACTAGAGCGCGGCTTGTCAGCGATGGAAACGGGGCGCAAGCATATCCCGCTGTCACTATTCAAGCAAGCTGAACGGTTGGACAAGCATATCGCCGCCGTGGAAACTGCTATCAACGACATTGGCATCATTGGCAACGCCAAGAAGCGCGAGGCGGCGGTGAAGGTGCTTCACAAATGGCTCCCACGTGCCCAGTGTTTCACCGCAAAGGTCAACAAGGTGGATGGATATATCAAGGTGCTGGAACAGAAAGAGCGTGACGCACAGGAGCGTATAGTCCGCACAGAGCAGCGCGGCGAACGTTCGGCAGACTACGCGCTTGCACAAGCGCAAGCGCAGATGGATGAAACCAAACGACATCTCCGTGAAGAATATGAGCGCTCGGCCAAGCTGCGGCGGCAATGCCGTAATCAAGAGGCACTTATCAATAAAATTCCGCGTAAACAGCGGGATGAGTTGATGGCACAAGTGAAATCACAGAAAGAAAGGACACAAGATAGATGATATATGCAGGTATGGAGCCGATACTTCTCAGAACTGCTAACGAAGAGGGGGAATGCCTATATTAGCATCTCGTCCGCTTTGGCGGGTTTCTGCACCTTGAAAATTGAATATTACGGGGGCTCGGCATAATGGCTAAACAGATTCTTAACAGCACAAGCGATGATAAGCAAGCACCACGCTTAGCGATTACCGACAAGCAAGTTGAAATCTTAGCGCGGCGATTGATGCCCGAGATAAAGCGATTCTTTGCCGATGAGGATGTGCGGCGGGAGTTTGAATTGTGGAAAAATGCTAGATCTAGGTAGGTCATCAAGCCCAACCAACAGACAAGGGGCAGCTGGTGAAAAATCAGCCGCCCCTCAGTTTTTCATGCGCTCAACTTAGATTGCTTTGCTCAAAACCTCTAGGGATTCTAAGTGCTTGCGCTCTTTTTCGATTTCTGATATGGTAAAATGTGGTTTAATTCGCATGACATTCTCATCCAATTCATTTATATCCCAGTCGGGATTCTCATGGTAAGCGACGTATAGATACACTATAGTTGAAGCAAGCTCCCATTTTTTTGCAGTGTAGTCACTGAAAATACGTGATATTTCATCGATAAATCCACTATACGCAGATGCTGGGAATTGCATGTCTTCTTTAGCGATTATCTCATAACCGCTGATGCCATCACCATAATCTTTCAGCTGAATATCTATCAATTCCTTTTTCTTGGCACAATCCACCGCTACTAGAACATCTTCATCAAATGGGCCATAATTATAGATATTAAAGTCGTAATCCAAAGACACCTTGTAAACCTGCTGTAAAAAATACATGGCTTTCATCATGCCTGTTTTGCCGATGCCACCCATCTTGCTAGCGATTTCAAAAACCATGCTTTCGCGCAATTCAACCTTGTCCACGATTTTCCTCCTCTGGTCTTGGTAAGTATAGTGCTAGTTTTTGGGGTTCGCGTATAAGTGATTGCACCAGTGCAGACTTGCTTTCAAGTTCAACAAGTGCCCCATTTCCCTCAAGAATATGTATGCCATATGGCTTATACCATAGACTAGCTTTCTTGTCTCCTTTGTATATTTCACCTATCCGGTAGATATGATGCTCTTTATCCTTGTAGTTGTCCTCGTATCTTGTGAATCTCTTTATGTCGTCATGTGTGGGCGGGTCATTGGTTTCGTCTTCTAATTTATAATGCAGGCGGTTTTGGAGAATCCCGCAATGCTTTGCATCGGAATTGGAATTGATTGCACCTAAAACTGTCCAATCATCAAGTTCCATATAATCCGCTATTTGGGTTGGTGGCGGGAACGTGGCATCCTTGTGTCCAATCAACGGCAACACTTCTTTTAACGCTTCGCCCGCATGGTAGTCATAAATTCTGCGCACTTTATGATAGTACACTTGATGAAACATGTGGTATCTAGCAATAATAAGACTTTCGGCGACTTGAAGTCCTTTATAAGCTATTGCAAATACGAGAGTTCCGCCCTCTCCTTTTGCCAATGTTACACTGTTAATTAAACGCCACATATCATACTTGCCATAATCAACGCCGATATGTGCAGAGTCCCTCAACAAATAGTCCGCCCTATCTGCGTCAAGTTGGCTTGAGATAATCTCTTTTAACGAGAAATGCAATCCGCCTGCGCCGCGTACGCCTTTTTTACCGAGCAATGACGTCACATCGTCCACGCTTATTTTAAGGTTCGTAGTGGTATCGCTTTTAATAATGTCAGAGAAGTATTCTTCAATAGCCTTAATGCTGTAATCCTCATGTTTGTAGCGTGTGTTTTTGCTTTCATCATGGTAGGGCATTAGTTCTTCACCAGAGTGCGAAAATGGAGCGTGCCCCACGTCATGCAAAAGAGCTGCAAGCCGAATAATCTTTCGAGCCTTTTCTTTTTCCAACGCAAAATCAACACCCGTGTTGTTGATATGCAAGAAGTCTTCAAGAGCTTTGCCATGCTTATCCACAATATGGTCATACATGTATGTAGCCATTTGCATCACGCCAAGAGAGTGCTCAAAGCGAGTGTGGCAAGCCCCAGGGTAAAGCATGTCCGTAAATGCCAACTGCCTAATACGACGCAAGCGCTGAAAAACAGGGTGATTAATAATTTCCAATTCTTGCTCATCAAGCTCAATAAAGCCGTATATTATATCGCGAATTTGCTTTTTTGCCACCGATAGCCCACTCCCTCTATAGCGAGTATAGCTTATGTCATCGACATATGTCAAGAAATTCTTGAATAGCATTGACTAAACTATGCGCGGCGCTAGGTCTTTCAGCCCATCACCTTAATCACGAAACCGCCAGCCAATACCGCCACATCCGTATTGGGCTCAAATTGACGTGCCACCGGCGAGCCGCCGGAGTCAAAACGCGTTCTCAGGTTTGTGGGGAAGCGTTTTGTTTGTACTCGCGGTATTGCGTTTGCATTTAGCTCCAACTGGAGTATTAGCTGTCCCATAGACGAATGTTTGCGTTCGCTCGTGGGGCAGATTGTTTTTTTGTTCGCTGGCGTGGCAGTAGCCTCAGCTTTTCATGTAAAAAACACAGCTTCAACTATGTTTTCCCAAGCTGTACACTTTAAGGTTGCCAAATCTCGCTTTTGCAGGTATTAGTAGAGGGGTTTATGCCTCTTACGTCAACGTAAGAGCGAGATATATTTATGTATGTGAGAAAAATTGGGTATGTTGAGGGCACCGCTGATAACCAACGGATTGTAAAGCATACCGGGTATGTGGTACAATGCAGTAAGATCTGCGATGATTCCACATTGCTGTAACAACTGTCCGCCCAATGTGATCGTTATTTCAAAAGGTGTGATGATTGCAGCGAAAAATGCAATCATCCATCCGGGAAGTGTAGCGGAAGTTGTGCCGACTGTCTGAAAGAAATCCAATATCACCGCGCCGATGGCCGGGCTGAATATGACTGCAAAAATATATTGCGGTATTACACCTGCCATATCATTTGGAAGCGTTGCTCCGAGATTATATATGCGCTTGAAACTCTTGATTTGAACAAATATTCGAAGCTTAATGTTCTCTCCATCGGTTGCGGCGCAGCGCCTGGCCTTATTGCCTTTCAAAATGCTATGGGCGATAAGGAAATCAGTTATCACGGCATTGATATTGAGCCAAAATGGAGAGATATTCACGACTTTATTACGCGAAAAGCCGAGTGTGCTGATGTATATTTCGAGAGACGAGACATATATGAGATGCTCGATGACCCCGGTAGCATCACGAATCCGCATAGTTATAACGTGGTCGTGTTACAGTACATGATTGCCGGGCACATATAACGGCGACCGGGCAGATAAAATCGACTTCCTGTTCGATGAAATCGTTGATAAGCTCATAGCGAAGAAGCCCAACGATTCGCCGCTGTTGTTGATAATCAACGACATTGACCACAAAACATGGATGCGTGACTACTTCAACTTGTTCGTCAAGAAGTTGCGCAGCCGCGATCTGAATTTTGAATATAGCAAGCGGCACTTCAAGCCGCGTGAGGGTGGCGAAAATGCCGGCTCAAGGATTTATCCGTCACGCGCCAACAAATTTACATCCCTTATCTCGGAAGAACATCGAGGAAAATACAATGCACACGCACCCTGCTCAGCCGCACAGCTTATAGTTGAGGTTACACAGCATGATTATCTCGGCATCTCGCAGAACTGATATTCCCGCATTTTACACCGATTGGCTTATCAACCGGCTTAATGCGGGATATTGTCTTGTGAAGAATCCATTCAACCCATCGCAAATCAAGCGGGTTTCGCTGTTGCCGGAAGATGTGGACGGCATTGTTTTGTGGACAAAGAACGCCGCTCCGTTATTGCCCAAACTCCCGCAACTAGACAGATTCCCATACTATTTTCAATATTCAATCACGCCATATCATCCCGACATCGAAGCAGGGCTTGCGGATAAGAAAGAAACTGTCATTCCGGCGTTTCTTAAACTTGCCGTCAGCATCGGGGCAAAGCGCATGATTTGGCGGTATGACCCGATAATCATAACGCCGCGATATGGCGTTGAGTATCACATCACCGCATTCGCGAGGTTGTGCGAGCTGCTTGCCGGAAGAACGGAGAAGTGCATTATCAGCTTTGCAATCGCCTATAAATCCGTTGCGAAAGGTCTCGCGGAAACAGGTCATATGGAACTAGGCGCCGAAGACAAAATTCGTCTGGCAGATGCGCTGATGCGCATCGCAAAAGACCACAGAATCACACTTTGCGCCTGTTGTGAGCTGCCCGGACTATACGAACCCGGGGTGCAGCCTGTGTCGTGTGTTGACGCAAGCCTGTTCAATGTGACCGTACCCCGCGATAAAAATCAGCGCGATGGGTGTAACTGTGCTGTCAGCGTTGATATTGGCGCGTATAATTCATGCATGAATGGCTGCCGGTACTGTTATGCCAATCATAGCGAGTCAAAGGTTCGCAAGCATTACGCAGAGCATAGCGCCTGTTCAGAGCTGCTGTAGTTATCGCCCCGATGGCACAATAATCACAAAACCAGTCGGCAACACTGCTACGTTCGTATTTAGAACAAATTGGCGTGCCAAAATTTTAGGTTGGCTTGAAGCCAACAAATGCGGCGGCAAAGCCATTCTACCTAAAGTAAGATTCCTGTTAAAGCTCAACAGGAATCTTACTTTTTGCAATTTTCGATCGCCTCACACCTATATTCGTTCATATGTGCGTCGTGACTTCATATGCATCTGAGCCTCACTAAATATGCGCACAATCAACACACCCTAATTCGCCTTCGCCATTTTCGGTCAAGTATACAAGCTCCGCTTTTTCCTTACACAGCCTTGTGATCTTGTCAAGTGCAGGTGAGTCCAAATTATTGGAGAACACCAACGTCGATTACACGGTTTTTCTGTTGCACTCATTCCTCCAAACCTACAAGGCCCTGTTCTCAAAGGACAATAAAAATCGGCTTGAGCAATTCTATCTGCTTATAATACCTTAACGCCTTGCTGCCAACACCGATCCGCTTGGACATTTCTCCGATTGAAAACAGCTTTTCTTTTTTCTCACGAAAATCCCGCTTGACATTCCCCTAAGGGTAAACTTTATAATCATTATATCAAAGGCAGTGATGTCTGTAATGGTTGGTGTTATATACCATTGGGCAGCGCGGTTTCCTTTCCCCAAAAGGGATTGACCGCAGCCGATCTGCTGGATGGCGGACGTTGACCAATATAATCATATCGGAAGGAGGGGAAGAATGTGTGGGGCGTATGAGCGTGTATCTGCCAAGGAAAGCTGCCCGTCAGCCAAAGATTGGAAGACATAGCGGTGTGATTGCGGCCAACAACCAGATTGACACATCAACATAATCTTTGGGGGGAAACATGAAAAAGGTATTCGTATTAGGCGTAGGAGCGCAGGGTTCCACGGTAGCCCAACGGCTGGATGAACACCCCGGCGTGGCCGAAATTGTCTGCGCCGATTATGACCAAAACGCGGTTGACGGCCTTGTTAAAACACTTCGCAAAGCCCGCGGCGTGCGGGTGGACGGCAGTAAGACGCAGGAGATCATCGCCGCAGCGCGCGGTGCGGACATCCTTGTAAACGCGCTGCCGGTAGAGTTCGGCAAACAGGCACTGGACGCCGCGCTCGCCGTTAAAGCCAACTACCAGGACTTTGCCGCGCCCTCTAACATTCTGGACGGCAGCTTTGATGATCTCGAGATTTACCTCGACGGCTTCAGAGTCCTGTACGGGGAGTACGGCAAGCGGTTCGCGAAGATCGGCAAAACGGCGATTGTCGGGACAGGTTCTGCGCCGGGGCTGATCTGCGTGGCGGCCAGACGTGCGGTACGCGAGCTTGACAGCTGCGACACCATCAACATGTTGGTCTATGATGGCGGCGAGGCCAAACGGTTCCTGCCTTTCTGGTGGTCACCGGTGGTCGCGCTGGGCGATATGGCCGAAAACGGGGTCGCGTTCATCGACGGCAAACTGACCCTGACCGAGGGATTCAGCCTGCCGGTGAGCAGAAAGTTCCCCGAAATGGGCGGGAAAGAAGTAACGATGGTCGAACATATGCACGATGAGCCGATCTATATGGGAATAAACGCTGACACACACTTCAAGGGTGCGCGGAATATCTACTTCAAATACGGCGGCGTCGGGATTGACTTCGCGCGGCCGCTGGCCAGAGCGGGGCTGCTCTCCCGCGAGGCGGTAGAAATCGGCGGGCAGATGGTCGTGCCCTTCGATGTAATTTTACATCACCTGCCGCCCGCGCCAAAATACCGTGAAGAGATCAGGGAAATCCTCGACGAGGGGCTGGTGGCCGACGAGGGCGCGCTGGTCGTAGAGGCATACGGCCAAAAAGACCGCAAGGATGTCATGGTCGATGTACATATTTTCGCGCCCGGTGTGGTCGAGTCGTTCGAGCGCTCAGGCCTGACCGCCGAGATGTATCAAACCGGGCAGTGCGGCTATCTGTTCACCAAAATGCTCATCGAAGGCGAGTTTCACCAGCGCGGGGTGATCTCAACCGACATGCTGGACGACGGACAGGTTGATCGCTACCTGGGTCTGGCGGCCGAGATTGACATCACACTGAGCGTCGAACTCAAAGACGACAGCCACTGACCACAAGTGGCAGCATAACAACAATAACAATATAACGGAGGAAACATCATGAAAGTTCTGGTACTGGGCGTAGGCGCACAAGGCACAACAGTAGCTATGCGGTTGGATGAAGAGCCAAAGGTCACAGAAATCATTTGTGCGGATTACGACGAAAAGGCAGTCGACAATCTGGTCAAGACACTTAAAAAAGCGCGCGGCGCAAAAGTTGACGGCAGCAAAACCGAAGACATCATCCGAGTCGGCCAAGGTGTTGATCTGGTCGTGAACGCACTGCCGGTCGACTTTAGCAAGCAGGCGCTGGACGCCGCGCTCGCACTTAAAGCGCATTACCAAGATTTCGCCGCCGGTGTGGGCATTGTCGAAGAGACCGACGAGGACACATCCAAGACCGGCTGGGTGCGCGGAATCAAGTTTATGTACCAAGATTACGGCAGGCGCTTTGCCGAAATTGGCCGGACCGCCGTCATAGGCACCGGCGCAGCGCCCGGACTTATCTGCGTTGTATCCCGCCGCGCTGTCCGTGAACTGGATAGCTGCGAGACCATCAACATGCTGGTTTACGAGGGCGGCGAGGCCAAGCGGTTCCAGCCTTTCTGGTGGTCGCCGGAAGTCGCGCTGGGCGATATGAGCGAGAGCGGCATCGCCTATATAAATGGCGAACTGGTCGAAACCGAAGCCTTCGGCCTGCCTGAGCGCAGAAGCTGGCCCGAAATGGGCGGCAAGGAAGTCGTAATGGTCGAGCACGCCCACGACGAGCCGGTCTATATGGGTCTGAACGCCGATAAGTTCTTCAAAGGCGCCAAGAACATCTACTTCAAATACGGCGGCGTTGGCGTTAACTTCGCACGCCCGCTTTATCGCGCCGGGCTGCTCTCCCACGAGGAAGTCGAAATCGACGGGCAGATGATCGTCCCGTTTGACGTCATCCTGCACCATCTGCCGCCCGCGCCCAAATACAAAGAGGAGATCAAAGAAATCTTGGACGAGGGGCTTGTGTCCGAAGAGGGCGCGTTCGTGGTTGAATGCTACGGCCTTAAGAACGGCAAAAAGGTTATGGTTGACGCGCACCTGGGCGCCCCCGGCATTATCGAATCCTTTGAGCGTTCCGGCCTGACCGCTGAGATGTATCAGACCGGGCAATGCGGCTTCTTGTTCACCAAAATGTTCATTGAGGATAAGTACACGCAAAAGGGCCTGATCTCCACCGATATGCTGGATGACGCACAGGTCGATTACTACCTGGCCCAGGCTGCCAAGCTTGATATCACCTTGGATATCGAGATCAAAGACGACAAGTAATCAGGTTAGGGCGTGTCAACACACCCTAAATAATCCGGATGCCAGAACGTCGCGCGTGCCAATCAAGCTATTGGCACGCGCTTTATGTCCGGCTTTCAAAATCTATGGCGAGGGATTTTTAACAGATGAGCGAAGTGCTTAAAAGCTTTATTAAATATGTCGGTCTCAACATCACGGGAATGGTTGTAACCGCGGTAGCCATCTTTACCGACTATTGGTTTATTGCCACGGCCATGGGTACAAACGGCCTGACCTCGCTGAGCCTTGCTGTGCCGGTCTACAGCATTCTTTGGGGAATCGGGCTGTTGCTGGGGGTGGGCGGGGGCGCCAAATACGCCGAGCTGAAAGCAGCCGGCGAGCAGGCCAAGGCCAACAAATTCTTCACGATTACAGTGAAAATGGGCGTCATGGTCATCGTCCCCATTATATTGGCGGGCGCGTTTTTGGGAACCCAAATAAGTATGCTGCTGGGTGCCGAGGGGCAAGTGATCTCAATGACAGCGAGTTACATCCGGGTTTTGCTGCTGCTTTCCCCGGGTATAATTATGTATAATATCTTTGAGGGTTTCACGCGCAATGACGGTTCCCCAAAAGCCGCGATGATCTCAAGCGTCATTTATAGCGTCATGAACATTGTGTGGGATTATATCTTTATCTTCGTCCTCGGGTGGGGGATGTTCGGCGCCGCTTTGGCGACTACCTTTGCGGCACTTTGCGCGCTTGGGTACTTGCTGGTTTACTGGCTTCAAAAGCGGTCCGGATTCCGTTTAGCCAAAGTGCAGGTCAGGCTGAGACACGTCATTCCCATCTGCATAGTAGGGGGATCATCTTTCATGGGCGAGTTTTTGTATGGCTTTGTGTTGATCGCTTTTAATCTGACCCTGTTAAACCTGGCCGGAAACGTTGGGGTTGCCGCCTTTGGGATTGTTTCGAGCATCGCGTTTATTGTAACATACATTTTCTTTGGCATAGGCCAGGGGATTCAGCCGCTTGCCAGCCACTACTACGGCAGGCAGGACAGCAAAAATCTCAGGAAAGTGCTGAACTATTCCCTGATAACCAGCGCAGCCGTCGCCTTGATCGTTATAGCCGGTATGTTCAACTTTACCGAAACCATAACAGCGATCCTTAACTCCGAACAAGACCCCATATTAGCCGAACTCGCAAACGAAGGGATACGAATTTACTTCGCCGCCTTCTTGTTCGCCGGGATCACAGTCATTGCTGTTGCATTTTTGAGTGTGACAAGCGCGCCCAAAGCCGCGCTCGCGCTGTCCATTTTGCAAGGTGGCGTTCTGGTTGTCCCTCTTGTGTTTGCACTGTCGCGGCTGTTTGGCATTTGGGGCGTTTGGCTTTCCTACCCGATCTCGGAGGTACTGCTGGTTGTTGTCAGTATTTATTGTCTGTCCAAAGCAAACAAAGTTCACCACGAGAGCCTGGGGCAGTCAACAACACCCAACCAATAACGTCTGTAAATGCCTGAACAACGCCGTCTCCTTGAAAAACTCCATCCGATATGGTAAAATATTCACAAAGTATCCGTTTATAAGTCAAAGGGCTTATAAATCCCAGATGGTGTATTCTTCGGGCAGGACGCACACATGTGCGAAAACCATAAAAACAGGAGGAAACGAGAATGAATCGCAAACTAAAGGCTGTACAGTACGGGTGCGGAAAGATGAGCGTATATTTAATGCGCTATCTGCTCGAAAAAGGGGCCGACATCGTAGCCGCTTTTGATGTGAACCCCGCAGTCATCGGCAAAGACATCAGCGAGATTATCGGCGGAAACAATGTTGGGGTAAGCGTATCGAACGCCAAAGACGCGGCCAAGATGATGGCGCAATTAAAGCCGGACGTCTGTGTGGTCGCCACCCTGAGCACAATGGCGGACATCAAAGATGTGTTTGCCCTTTGCGCGGAGAACGGCGTAAACGCAATTTCGACTTGCGAAGAATCACTCTACCCCTGGAACTCTTCCCCGGCCATCACCAATGAGCTTGACGCGCTGGCCAAAAAACATGGGGTCACCCTTTCGGGCAGCGGCTACCCCGATATGTACTGGGGGATGTTGATCGACACGCTGGCGGGGTCCATGCACAAGATCACCAAAATCAAGGGTGTGAGCAGCTACAACGTCGAGGATTACGGGATCGCGCTGGCCAAAGGCCACGGGGCCGGGCTGACCGCCGCCGAGTTTGAAAAAGAGATCGCCAGCTATAACGGCATGTCTTCTGCGCAGCAGCAAAAGCTGGTTGAGAGCGGCGAATACGTACCCAGCTATATGTGGAACCAAAACGGCTGGCTGTGCAGCAAGATGGGACTCACCGTCACCTCACAGGTACAAAAGTGCATCCCGGCCACACACACCGGTGACCTCAACAGCACAACGCTGGGAATGACCATCAAGGCCGGAGAGCCGACCGGTATGTCCGCCATTGTTGTGACCGAAACCGCCCAGGGGATTACGCTGGAAACCGAGTGTATCGGCAAAGTATACGCGCCTGGCGAGTTTGACCGCAACGACTGGACATTTTTCGGCGAGCCGGAAACCACCATCAACGTCAACCGCCCGGCCACCGTTGAGCTGACCTGCGCCAATCTGGTCAACCGGATCCCCGCACTGGTCAACGCGCAGCCCGGTTACGTTTCCAGCGACAAGCTGCCCAACAATGTCTATCTGATCAAGCCGATCAACGAGTATATAAGCGAAAAATAATAAGCGCCTTAACGAACATCCTGACA
The DNA here is from genome assembly GCA_009784625.1 of Oscillospiraceae bacterium. Taxonomy (GTDB): domain Bacteria; phylum Bacillota; class Clostridia; order Oscillospirales; family Ruminococcaceae; genus WRAV01. The sequence continues at coordinate 12,016 of WRBI01000001.1, forward strand.
GATAGCTGTAAAAAAATGTTGCCCCTTACGGCGGCTTGATTTTTTATTGTCCTGCGACTACACTGTCAGCATCAGCCACAGTTTTTTCGCCATCTCTCACCGGCTATACTCAATCCGGTTTCGGTATGCGTTGCTGCCGTCCGGTTGACTTGTGTTGGCCCTCTGTTATACTATTTTCAGGGGGTCAAGAAAAACATACCGGCGCGATAAGCGTTCTGTACACACCCGGTGGAAAGGGATGGAAGAAATGATACATTTAGACGCCGGCCACCGTGCGCAAATCGGTGATGAGCTGGCGGCGATTTTAGACGCCGCCCTTGACGATGTTCTGGTTACGGACGGGAATGGGCAGGTTATATTGGTATCCGCTAAGTTTAAGCAAATGTACGGGGTAAACGGCGAGGACGTGATCGGCCAAAATGTATTTACCCTTGAGCGGCAGGGCGTGTTCAAGCCATCTATCACCAAGCTCGTCATCGAACAAAAGCAGAAAGTCACAATGGTTCAGGAAAACAGAGAGGGCAGAAAAATCATTGTTTCGGCGGTTCCGGTTAAAGACGGGGACGGAAACATCACCAAGATTGTAAGCTTCTCAAGGGATGTCACCGAACTTATGGAGCTTCAGGAACAGTACCGGAAACTTGAGCGAAAAATCGAGTTCTATTCAAACCGCCTGCATGAATGGGAGACAAGGGATCTAAAAAGTGATCTGTTCATTGGGAAAAGCAAAGCGATGCAGACCGTTATCGGTCAAATACACAAAATCGCGAAATTTGACGCGAATGTGCTGTTGACCGGTGAGTCGGGTGTCGGGAAAACCATGTTCGCCCGCCTGATTCACGAAAACAGCGCAAGGTCGGGCGTCGAGCCGGTTGAAGTGAATTGTGGCGCAATTCCGGAAACGCTTGTGGAATCCGAACTGTTCGGCTATGAAGCCGGCTCTTTCACCGGCGCGAACAAAAAAGGAAAGCTCGGGCTGATGGAGCTGGCGAGCGGCGGGACGCTGCTGTTGGACGAAGTGAGCGAGATTCCGTTTAGTCTACAAGTGAAACTGCTCAAAGTGATACAGGATAAAGCAATCACAAGAGTAGGCGGGGTGAAAAGCCTGCCCGTTGACTTCAGACTGATTGCCGCCAGCAATAAAGATTTGCGCGCACTTGTGTCGGCGGGCGGGTTCCGCGAAGACCTTTACTACAGGCTAAACGTGATACACATCGAAATCCCCGCCCTGCGGCAGCGCCAGGAAGACATCTTTGCGCTTGCGCTTTATTTTCTTGAAAAGTTCAACTTGAAGTACAACCTGAAAAAGATTTTGACAAGCGATACGGTGGACGCGCTTGCCCGCTACAATTGGCCGGGCAACATACGCGAGCTGGAAAACCTGATTGAGCGCCTGGTGTTGACGGCGGATGCAGATTTGATTGAAGAGGCGGCCCTGCCGGAGTATATCCAGAGCGAGCGGGCAGCGGCTGCGGGGTCTGCAAGCCTTGACGCCGCGCTGACCGGCCTGGAAAAAAAGATGGTGACAGCCGCTTATCAAAAGCATAAAACCACGGTGGGGGTTGCGCGGGAGCTGGGCATCAGCCAGCCGACAGCTGTGCGGAAAATACGCAAACATGTAGGCCGGTAAGACACAGCGCGGCAGAGTCTTATATTCATATATGAATTGTTATTCAATTATGAATATACAAAAAATGCTGATTACAAGACACTTGCTTAGCCGGGATATTCACATCTGAATATCCCGGCCTTTGTTATGAGGACAATCAATGGCCGTGGGCGGCTTAAACTGGTCAATTGTGAGTTGGCACAATGTTTGCTTATACATGTAATTGGGCAATATACTTAGAGACAGGGGTGAGACTTGTGAGCAAAAGCATAAAATATTTTCCGCCGAGCGCGGCGCACGCCCCGCGCTTTTCGGGCATCAAAACATTTATTCGGCTGCCGCATGTAAAAACCACAGAGGATGTCGATTTCGCGGTGGTCGGCATTCCGTTTGATACCGGCGCGAGCTATAAAGTCGGCGCAAGGTTTGGCCCGACCGCCATCCGCGAAGCGTCGACCCTGATCCGGAATTACAGCATGAATTTGGATGTAAACGTCTTTGATCATCTTTCCGGAGTGGACTACGGAGACTTGCCGGTAAAGCCGGGGTATATCCACGAGACTTACAAAGACATTGAAGATGGGTTGCAGCCGCTTTTTGACGCGGGCGTGGTGCCGATTTCACTGGGGGGTGATCACTCCATCACCCTTGGGGAACTGCGTGCAGCGGCCAAAAAACACGGTCCGGTCGCGCTTGTCCACTTTGATTCCCATCTGGATACCTGGGACAACTACTGGGGGATGAAGTACACCCACGGCACACCTTTTCGCCGGGCGTGCGAAGAGGGGCTGATCGACACAGCACACTCGATACAGATTGGCATTCGGGGCACCCAATACGGCCCCGAGGATGTGCAGGGTTCGATCGACTTGGGTTTTGAAGTGTTGACCGCCAACGAGCTGCACAAGATCGGGATGGATGAGGGCGTAAAGCGGATACAAAAAAGAGTCGGCAACGCCAAAACATTCCTGAGCTTTGACATTGACTTTGTTGACCCCAGCATGGCGCCGGGGACAGGAACGATCGAAATCGGCGGCTTTACCGGCTTTGAGACCATGACCCTTGTACAGGGGCTGCGGAACATCAAAATCATCGGGATGGATCTGGTGGAGGTTCTGCCGGCCATCGATCCGGCCGGCATCACCGCCTATATGGGCGCGAGCGTCATACACGAAGTGCTTTCCATCCTGGCTATACAAAAAAGGGATGGCAGGCGCTAAAACCGTTTCGAAAGGAGACAATATTAGAGAAGCGCTGTTGCCGTGAACAAGCTGTCAAAAACATGATAACTGGGAGTTGATGTCACAAATGCAAATGGAAGATTTTAAACCGATACCGCTGGCGGAAAGATCGCTGTCCACAAAGTCCACATTCATGATCTGGGGTGCCTGCAACCTGGTCATTACCTCGGTTTTAACCGGGATGTATATGATCCCAAGCTTATCACTTGAAACCGCTTTGATGGCTATTTTCTTCGGTTCGGCCATCGGCGCCATCCCGCTTACACTGGTGGCGCTAATGGGCACTAAGACCGGTCTTGCGACAATGGCCGCCAGCCGGGCAACCTTTGGCGTAAAAGGCTCGATGATCCCTTCGGGCATCAATGTTGTAACACTGGCTGTCTGGTCCTGGATACAGGCCGGGATCGGCGGATATGCGCTTAACTACGCCTCAATCATGCTGTTTAATTTTGACAACCACACCATTTACACGATAATTACACAGGTGCTGGTTGTGGTGATCGCGCTTTACGCCATCAAAGGGATCGCGCTTTACGAAAAAGTCACCATGGTCGTGCTGGTGTTGATTTTTGGCGCGGTTATTTTCACCGCGGTCACCTCATTCGGTGTGGGTGGAATTTTCGGGTTTGTGGCCGGCACTTACCCTCTGTATGAAGCCCTCTCAACCATGGAGGTGTTCGACCTGGTAGTCGTCACCGCCCTGACCTGGACACCATTGGCCGCCGACTACAACCGGTACTGCAAAACACAGAGAGCATCGGTCTTGGGCACCGGACTGGGCTACACCTTGGGCTCGACCCTGTCTAAAGGGATTGGCGCGCTGGTGATCGTGATGATCCTGCTCACCGGAACGGAAGTCCCTCTGGACGCGGACGGCGGAATCCACACTTCCGAAGTGTTCAGTATGGTCGGATTCGGAATCGCCGGCGCGATCGCGATCTTTATGTCGGTTATTGCCGCCAATGTCATGTGCGTCTACAGCTCTACCATCTCTTTCCTCAACATCTTCCCCAGAGCCTCATTCAGAAAGTCGGCAATCGGCATCGGCGTCATCTGTGTGGTCGGCGCTGTGTTCAGCGGGATACTCGGCGTATTTCTTGACTGGATCTTCCTGCTTGGCGCGCTGTTCATGCCTCTGTTCGCAATCATAATCGCGGATTTCTATGTGATTCAAAAACAAAACTATCAGATTGACGCAATCCTTTCGCCCGAAACCCACAAAGAGTACAGCTACTCAAACGGCTGGAACTTGAAAGCGATCGTGGTCTATCTTTTCTCGGCCGGGCTTTCTTATTACTGGATTATCAACCCCATCCCGATTGGGTTTACCATTCCGGCTTTTGTCATTGCGTTCGTTCTCTACATCCTTGCCTGCAAGTACGTCAAAACCAAGTAACCGACACAGGAGGAGATATCATGTTCAAAGTGAAAAAGTTTGTCGACCTTTCCTGGCCGTTGACAAAGGACACGCCCATTTATCCGGGAGACCCTGAGCCGAACATCGAAGTTGCCACAACGATCGAGAATGAGGGCTTTAACCTTTCCAGCGTTTTTATCGGGACACAGACAGGTACACATGTCGACGCGCCCTATCATTTTTCAAACGACGGCGATACCATTGACAAAATGGAGCTCGACTTCTTCATTGGAGAAGCGGTGGTCATCCCCGTGCTCGGCAAAAAAGCCAACGAAGAGATCACAATGGCGGATATTCAGCCGCACAAAGACAAGGTCACGCCCGGAAAGATCGTCATGTTTTACACCAACTGGGACAAAAAGCGGGGCACGGATGAATTCTTCACCCACCCCTATCTCTCGGTGGAGGTCGCGCGGTTTATCGCCGACAACGGCACCCGCTTTGTCTGCATCGACACAATTAACGTGGACAAAACCGGCGGCACTGAGTTCCCCGTTCACGACTTGTTTGTTGAAAAGCGGCTGGTGATCGGCGAGAACATGACGGGCTTTGACAAAATTGACTTTGACGATGTTGTGTTGGCGGCGTTCCCGATGAATATTGTGGGCACAGACGGCTCCCCGGTGCGCGCCGTCGCTATGGAGATGGCATAGCAGGGCGCTTTCGCTGCGGCTGCCGCGCGTCCTCACGTTTGCTGGGAGCTTATTAGCGTCACAAAATCAAGAACCACCACCGGCCAAAAAGCCGTTGGTGGTTCGTTTGCATTCTACTCGGGCCATTTTGCGTGTAGATCCATGTTTGTGCGAACTTTGGTTTCAAATCCCCATTTGCTTTCGGCAGTGTGCGCGGCGTCGGCATACCAGCCCTCAATCTTTGCGCCGACCCTGCCCACTGTTTCAGGCAGATCAATGTCCTCAAGCCTTTGGCCGCGTTTTATATAGACTATATAGGGGTCTTCGCCCGTGCCGGGGTGAAATACCACACACACTTTGCGACGCCACAGGAGAAAGAGCGTCAATGACCCGAGTGCAGCCAGGTGCGCCCACCAAGGGAGCGCGCCGGCTGTTGCGGTCAGGTTATGTGGGAGCGCCGCCAAGGGGGCGGGAGCACCGGAAACCGGGTCTTGGGGCGCCAAAGGAACCGGCTGGTCGAAGATTTCTATCAGGGCCGGGGGCCCTGCAATATCGGCGACCGGTGCGGCCACCGATTCCGGAACCACTGCGGTGGAGCCAAAGGTCAGCGGAGCCGCGGGGTCATCGAGGAATTCCACAACCGGCGGGGCTGGGCCGAGAGCCACAGGTGTGCGCGTTCTGAAGCCGCTGTCGCCGCTGACAAAATTATTCCACTCTGTGTTAAAGCGGGCTTGATCTTCCGGGGTTAAGCTGTCCCACCCAGCGGCATACCGCGCTTGATCCCTTGCGGCGCCGATCGCATCGTTTCTGATCTCTTCACGAACCGTTTCCAGCAGGCCATCGCGGTCCGGTCTGCCGCTTGTGCGAAGATCACTCGGTTGATCATCCAAAATTGCAAGCGGATCCACAGGGAGATCGCCGGGTTCTGTCTCGGCATCATTGCCGGCTGCGGCGGTCTCATCGCCGGCGCTTATACTGTTTATTTGGTTGTCGCCTTCGCGGTTTGATAATCCATGGCATCTTTGCGTCCGTGCAGACTTTCGTGCTCAGCATCCCCGAAGCCGCGGCTTTCCGCAGACAGTTCACTGATGCCGGTATCTTTATCCTCACCATAGGCAGCGGAGCCGACCGGCACGACCGAGCTGACCAAAACCGAGACAGTCAACACACACGCTAAAATTTTGCGAAACACTGCACCCTTTAACATATGTACACCTTCTTCTCACTGCTGCCGGTATGGCCTTGTTGACCGGCTTTGCGAAAGTTTTCGTTTTGTCGATTTTTCACCAATTACAGTTTAGCAAATGATATATAAAATATGGCTCCGATTACTAAAATGTAACCGAAGCCATATTTTGCTGCCGGATATCTCATCTGCCGCGAAACCCGCATAACTTCGCGACATAATATTTTCGCTCGACCGTTTCAATTACAATTGCGACTTCGTCTTCGACCTTGAGCTTTTCGCGCAGGCCCTTGATCCGCACCCGGACAGTTCCGGCCGAATCCAGCGCTTCCTGCCCCCAAACGGCCTGATATATCTCTTCGGCTGTCAGACGTATGCCGGTATTTTTTAAAAAGAAGGACAGAATGGCAAACTCTTTTGGGGTAAGCGAAACATCCTCGCCGCAAAGATATGCCTTTTGTGTGGCGTAGTTGACGGCCAGAAGCGGCCCATAACTGATCATGTCGGCTGCCCGCCGGGTGTTGGCCTGTGCTTTCGCGTTTTCGGCGGCCATTTTCACCCGCTCGCTTTGGCTTAAAAGTTTTTTGATTCGCGCAAGCAAAACGTCATTGTCGTAAGGCTTGGCAACGTAGTCGTCCCCGCCCTCTTGAATCCCTTTAACTTCATCACTCGATTCGGACAGCGCGGTCAACAGCAGCACCGGTATATCCATCGTCTGCTTTATCTCGCGCAGAAAGTCAAGCCCGCTGCCATCCGGCAGGTTGATGTCGAGCACAATCAGATCAGGCCTAAGCTGCGCAACAGCTGCCCGTGCGCCCGCAAGGTTCTCTGCGGTTTCTACGTGGTAACCGCTCACTTCTTCCAAAAGCTCTTGGTTGATTTCCAGAATTGCCTTTTGATCTTCGACCAGAAGTATGCTATACACGATTGTCCTCCTCTTCGATATCAGCCGGGTTCGGTTCCCCCCGGTTTTTGGCAGCCACCGGTATCGTAAAAGTAATCGCGCACCCTTTGCCCGGCTCACTTTCGGCTGTGATGGTCCCGCCGTGTGCGTGCACAATGCGCTTGCTTATGGTCAGTCCAACGCCGGTACTGCCCGAACCGGATATCCCCCGCTCAAAGATTGTGGGCAAAAGCGCGGTCGGCACACCCGCCCCGTCATCCTTAACGGTAACGGCGATGTATTGCCAGCCGTCTGACTCCCACAGCTTGATGCTGACCATAATTACCCCATCTTTTGTATGCCTGTTCGCGTTGGTCAAAAGATTGGTGAGCACCTGAATGAGCTGGTCGGCATTCCCGTAAAGATAGGGGAGATTTTCCTGCGCGCGGACTCTTAGGATATTCCCGCGCTTCCCGATTATGCTTCGGTAGGCCTCGGCGTTTGCGGTAAACAGGGTGGTGGCGTTGAGCGGGCGCATTCTCTCTCTGCTTTCTTGCATAGCGGCCATTCGCAGCGCGTTTTCGGTCAGTCGGGCCACCCGCATGATCTCTTCTTTCGCACGGGCCAGAGATTGGCTGACTCGCTCGTTTTCGACCCCGTCTCTTTCAAGCAGTCTGGCCGCACGCTGCACATCCCCGGAAATAATGGCCAGCGGCGTCTTGATCTCGTGGCTCATGTTGGCAAGATATTCGGTCTTCATACGGGAAAGGCTGTCCAGTGTCGCGTTGTCGCTGGCCAGGCGCTGTTCAATAGCCTCGTGCTCTCTGCGCTGTTTGCTGACAATTGCAAGCTCTGCCTCAGTCCGATGGAAGTAGAGCGCCAAAGCAATGGTGTTGACAAATATAAAGACCATCGCACCGACCAAGATGTAGTTAACAATGGCGTGCGGGTTGTAGTTAAGAATCATTACTTCAGTTCCGCCCAAAACAACGTTTATGCAAGCCCCGAATAAAACGAGTGTGTGTTCAGTGTGCCACTTTTCGCGATGTTTGGCAAACAGCCAGGCCATATTGAACAAAATGGCCAAGCAAAAGAATATAGTGATATTGATGTATACAATTTCTATGCGCGAATAAACATTGGGCGGGGTGGCCAACATAAAGGCCGCGTGCGTACCTAAAACAAGGATGGCGCCCCATTTTAAGGCGCGGTTGAGCATATTCCCGTACATCGCGTCAATATACAGTATGACAAAGACCACAAAAGCGGATGTGCTTAGGTAGCCAATCAGGTAGTTGCCCTGCCAGTCAAGGGCAGGCATCAGCCTCTCGCTTAACCATAGATCGATTCCGATTGTGCGCAGGGCAATGGCCAGGCAGACCAGCGAAAACCACATAAACCGCAACTGATTCTTAAAGAAGAGAAAAATCCCAATATAAAACAAAGCCGCCATCAGTGTAATGCCGATGATGATGCTGATCCGCACATGGGAAAGGGTGTGCATGGCAGTGATCTGGTGTTGCTCACCAAAATACAGAGGGCTGAGCAGCCCGCCATGCGCAAGAATATGGCTGGAGCGCTGGATGATGACCTCAACCGGCAAAGCCCCCGCCGTAAAATAGACGGTAAAATAATTCGTGTGAGAAATCATAGTCCGGTAGCTCTCACCCGGCCGGCCCACCGCCGCCAGCAAAACCCCGTCCACCCAAAGGTACATGGCATGAGTTGCGCTGTAGCCGGAAATCCCGTATACTTTGCCCTCGATGAGGTTGTCGATCACAAGGCGGTAGGTCGCGAATCCCGGGTTGGTGTGATCCCACGCCTCCACCCCGGCCGCGCGGCCACCGGCAAAGTCCTCGGGGGTGTAAAGCACATTCGGATAGCGGTCAAACGCGTAGGGCGAAACAAGGGCAATCCCGGCCGAAAAATCAAAATCACCCAGTTCGGCGGCGGTGTCGATCACTCGGGCACTGGTGTGGGTCATCAACAAAATTGCGGCAAAAAGCAGCGCAATGATCAACAGGTAAAAGACCGCATTGAACATCCGGCTTTGACTGTCCCCGGCAATTGTTCGAGATTTCGCGTTGTCCATTCGAATCCCTTTCGGTATGAGCGTTTATAGTCAACGAGCTTAAATATCACCTCATCTTTGCGGTCTTGTTTCCGCCCTGCCGCGCCCACCCCCTTGATGGAAGCTGTGTCGTCCTTGTCAAATCTTGGTCAATTTTCAAGCACACTGACTATATCCTGCGGCTGTCGAAAACGGGCGGCAGGTCAACCGCACCTTTTTTACGTAAATATAATATATGATATTGTCTCGTCAGTCAACCAAATATGTGTGGGAGCTTGGCGCGAAAGCCCTCGTTTTGCGGCCGCCCCACTAGGTGTCAGCCTACAAAAACACGAGCATATACAAGAAAAACAGCACAATCCCCGCCGCCATATGCAGCACAAACGCATTGTTCGCGATTATTTGCTCTTCAAGCGGGCGGTGCTGTCCTATATAAACCAATAGGACGATAGGCCCATGTTGTAGTATAAGCGTGTAGAACGCATGGTCAAGCAAGGGGAATCCGGGCGCGAGCGAATCGAGAAAGAGTAGCTTAAACGACACCCCGGCCGCAACAGACACCACCAGTCGAACCGCCGCATATGTGACACTGGTTTTGAGGTGTCTCTTTTCACGCAGCTGCAGCCGGTAACCGATGAGAATCAGTGCAAGCGCAGCGTCATTCCGCCGACTCTGCTGATCGTTTCAAGCAGGCCTGCGCCAAATACATTGGCAGAAATAAGGGGCGCCAGGCCCGCTATACCAAATATCGCGCCCAGCGCTACCATAATTATAGCGGGCGAAAGGAAGGCGCTAAGCTTTGCGCCACTTTTGTTGTAATAGATATGCAGCGCGGGAATGAACACCCCGGCGGCAAAAATCTCATGTCCCATGCCCAGCAATGCCATCGGGGCGGCGTTTTCCATCCCGAATATTTCCACAAACACCGGAAACGCCACTGTGCCGAACCCGAACGTGCTCAGAAAAAACGGAAAGAAGTCGTGCCTGATAACAGGCAGTACACGGTAAAGCACCAGACCGGCCAACATCATAGCGAGCATAAAAACAAACATGCCGGCGCTCACAATTAACTGCCCCTGCCCAAACTGCATGGCGGCAAACGCGGTAAACAACAGACATGGAATGGTCACCCGCAGCATAAGGCTTTGCATCCGCTTGAACGAAACTTCCTCAAAAAAGCTCAGCCGCTGCAATATAACGCCCAAGGCGATGAGAAGGACAAGTGGTATAACCTGGCTCAAAACACTCATACCTGCGCCGCCTTTCCGCTGTCACCAAGCAAGGCCGCCGCCAAAAAAATGGTTGCCGCCGATACGCCGGCCATCAGGAAGAACCCTGTACGCAGGCTGAAATAGTCGGTTATCACGCCCATGATCAGCGGGCCCGCCATCATGCCGACTGCGAAAACCGACTGAAAAAAACCCATTGCCGCGCCCCGCCGCTCGGGCGCGATATTTTGCACACACATACCCATAAGCAAAGACAATGTGAGCGTGTTGCCCATGCCCGCAACCGCCTGCATCAAATAAAGCTGTGGGATTGTGGCCACAAACGGCATGGCCGCGCAGTAGATCGCTGTGACAAAAAATCCGGAGACCACAAGCCATTTCGCGCCGACCCGCGACAAAATGTACTTGCTTAAACAAAAGTTAAGCAGGATACCAGGCGCCAGCAGCGCCACATGCATGTATCCCAGCTGCGCCGGCGCCGCGCCTATGTAGACGGCGTGGTTGGCAGCGAATGTGGCGTATGTAGCGAACGCGACAAGCTGGGTGAGGACAGCGAGGATTGTGGTAACCAGCAAGTTGCGCTCTTTTGCTACCTCAATGAACGCACCAAGCCGCAAAGGCCTGCGGTCGCCGGCTTTGTCTTCGCGCACGAACAGGCTGATGCCAAACGCAAGAAATCCCCCCGCCGCACTTAACACAAACGCCGAGCGCGGCCCAAAGCTGGCCGCAGCCGCCCCCGCCATCACAAAGGCCGCCAACCGCCCGAACCGGTTGGCCAGGTTGAGCATTGTAATCGCCCGGGTTGCGTGCTCGGGCTTATAGTAGCTGGCGTACAACACTGTATAAGGTACCCACGCCGACGACGCCACCCCGGCAAGCGCCCGCCCTGCAATAAACCCGGCCGGACTGTAAAACACCAGCATACACAGTGCGGACAACCCGGCAAACAGACTGCCCGCGCATATGAAAAACTTTCGCTGCCACCTGTCCGCCCCGACGCCGATCGGCACCCGCAGCACAAATTGCAGCAGGCCATACGCGCCGCCCACAAACCCCATGATTGAGGCGGAAGCGCCCATCGCCATCAGCTGGGGGTTGACATAGGGGGTGTACGCATACTGCGCAAACCAAAACACCGCCGCCACCGCGAACAAAATCCCCCGCGAAATGCTCAGCTTGTCCACCACGCACCTCCCCACTCTATCACACGCTTCCGATTATATACGCACCCGCCCGATAAAGCAATAGTCCGTACTTTCGCCGCAAAGGCAAGTCTATGCACAAAATAAAAAAATATCGAAATAAATTTCGAAAAACTGTTGACATTGTGATCAGAAACTCTTACAATGACCTTAATAATGGCAATTAAACTGAATCGTTTTTACACAGTGAAAATGATTGGAATTTAGGAGGGCTTCGCGTGCCGATCCGTCAAACAACGAATCGCTCGGCTGAGCGGATGCTGGATATCTTGGACTGCTTTATGGGCGGAGATGAGCTCGCGCTCATGGAGGTCGCGCAAAAGGTCGGCCTGCCGACAAGCACAGCCTATCGCCTTATGCAGACACTGGAGGCCCGGGGCTTTCTCAAACGGGATGACGCCAAACGGTTTTCACTGGGTGAAAAAGTCGGGGATTTGATCGAAGCGTACACAGGCGGCCGGTTTGACTTGCTGCGCTGTGCCGCTATGCATCCGATGGAGGCGCTGAGCGGCAAGCACAACGAAACGGTTCGCCTTTTCGTGCGTGACGGCGGCTATAAGCTTTGCGTCGAGGCGGTTGAATCCACACGAGACCTGCGGCATATCGTCAAAATCGGCGAACGCCACAACCTGATCAGGGGCGCCGCGGGCAAAGTCCTGCTGGCTTACATGCCCGAACCCCAGCGCCGCGCAATCCTGGAAAGCGACCAACTGGAAGAGAAGATCAGAAAAGTGTATACAGACGGGTACGCTGTCAGCTTTGGCGAGCGGGAAGAGGGCCTTGTAGGCATCGCCGCGCCGGTCTTTTTCGGCACGGACCAGATGATCGCCACCGTTTCGCTGTCCGGGCCGACCTCCCGCTTTACTGAAAGTGATCTGCCTGAAAAAATTCAGGACACACTCGCGTGTGCCGGAAGAATCACCCGAGAGCTGAGTGCGTGCTGGCAGTATAAATTGGGCGGCAGCACCTCGTAAGGATACCCGGCGTTAACCGCGCAGCAAATATCTAAGAGAGGTTGATGTGTATTATGATTAAGGCGATCAAGTGGCTGGACAAAAACTTCGAGAAGTACATATTGGTGTTTTTGCTGATTCTGATAACCGGCGTCCTGTCCTTACAGGTATTCATGCGGTTTGTCGTGAATAGCCCGACGTTCTGGTCAGATCGGGTCGCACAGCTCAGCCTGGTTATCTCCACCTTTTTCTCAATCAGTTATTGTATCCGCCGGGGCAGCAGCCTCAAGATTGATCTGTTGATCAAAGCGGTGCCTGCGCCGGTCGCCAAGGTGATGGCCGTTCTGGTAAAGGTCATTATGCTTGTTCTGTTTAGCCTGCTGGCCGCCGCTTCTTGGGGCACACTCGGGCAATACGTCGAGCGGGGCACCACCGACGCGGCGCTCGGTATCCCCATTCAGTATTTTTACATGGTTGTCTTTTTCGCCCTGTCGCTGGCCGTTGTCCGCTGTGTACAAGCGCTGATCTTTGAGTTCTTCCCCGAAAAGAACCCGGAAGTGCTGGTCACCATGATCAGCAAGCCGGCCGACCCGCCCGCCAAGGATACAACCAGCGACCAGCCTGTCGCCGATAACGAATAAGGAGGTATGCGTTCATGTCTATCGGTGTTCTGTTTTTAGGTTTCGCCATTTTGCTCGCGCTTAGTGTACCGGTCTCGGCCACTCTGGCCGTCTCGGCGTTTATGCCCAACTTTGCGGCGTACTTTCAGACCGGTGATTCCGCGGCTATGATGCAGCAGATGGCCGTGCTGATCCGCAACTTCTTTAACGGGGTGGACGCATTCACGCTGCTCGCCATTCCGATGTTTATTCTGGCCGGCGGGATAATGGCCAGGGGCGGTATTTCCGGCAAGCTGTTTAACGTATTCGCTTACTTTCTGGCCAACAAAACCGCCGGGATGCCCTGTGCCGTTATCTTATCGACCTTATTTTACAGCATGACTTCAGGTTCGGGACCCGCAACCGTTGCGGCGGTCGGATCAATGGCAATTCCGCTGCTTGTTAAGCTGGGTTACGACATTAAGTGGTCGACCGCGCTGATTGCGGTAACCGGCGGGGTCGGCGTCATCTCGCCGCCCAGTATCCCCTACGTTCTCTTCGGCGCGGCGACAGGCACTTCGATCGGCGATCTGTTCATCGCCGGAATTATCCCCGCTATCCTGATTATCACGCTGCTGCTTGTCTACGCTTACATCTACTGCAAAAAGAACGGCGAAGACAAAGAAAAACTGATGGAGTACCACCGCGAAGTGCACGCCAGAGGCTTTTGGGTTGTGTTTAAGGACAGTTTTTTTGCGATGCTCGCACCGATTATCATCTTGGGCAGCATTTACAGCGGGATCGCTTCGCCGACTGAAGCCGCAGTCATTGCCGTGATTTACAGCCTGTTTTTGAGCGTGTTCGTTTACCGCACCCTGCGCTTCAAAGAGCTGCGCGAGATCTTTGTCAACTGCGCGAATACATATTCGACTTTGCTGTTCATCCTCGCGGGCGCGGTGGCTTTCGGCCGCACACTCACCCTGATGCGCGCCCCCCAACAGGTGGCTGAACACATTCTGGGTACATTCACAACCTACGTCGCGGTAATTCTGGTCATCAACCTGTTTATGTTGTTGATTGGCACTTTCCTTGACACCACGCCGGCCATTTTGATTCAGGCGCCGCTCTTTCTGCCCATCGCCATGGCAATGGGGATGCACCCGGTTCACTTCGGGGTTATGATGGTCATCAACAAGGCGATCGGCTTTGTGACCCCGCCGCTGGGCGTAAATATCTTTGTCTCAAGCTCAATCACCGGGCTGCCCATGATGACAATCATCAAGCACAGTATGATACCGCTGCTCACCTTTGTCATTGCGCTTTTGATCATCACGTTTGTGCCCTGGTTCACCCTCGTGCTAATTTCTTAGTGCGTTGACTATAGCAGTCGCTCCACTCCAAAACCAACCCGCCTTTGCGGTCTTTTTTCCACCGGCCTTGTCTGGCAAAAACCTCGCAAATCCCGGGTTGATTTTGAAGTAAAACAACCATAAAACTAGATAGCGAAAGGTGTTGTAAAAGATGAAAACCAGAAAAATCACGTTTATCGCGCTCATACTTGTTCTTGCCATAGCCGCAACCGCTTGCGGCCCGGCCACCCCGGCTGTTCCGGCGGCCCCCGCCGCTCCGGCGGCAGAAACCCCCGCCGCCGACGCAGGCGATGTGATCGAAGGCGTTGAGGCCGCTACATTTATTCTGGCCAACGCCTCCCCGGACGACACGGTTACCGGCCTTTTGTCCCACGAGTTTGCGCGCCTGGTCGGCGAAATCTCGGGCGGCGCCATGGTTATCGACGTCTTTCCCAACTCACAGCTGGGCGGCGACGCCGAAATCTTCACGAACGTCGGTGTAGGTGAAATCGACTTTATCGTTGGCACCACCGCCCCGCAAGTTCCCACCATCCCCAATCTGGCCATTTTCGACCTGCCGGTCGCATTCCCGACCCCGGCGCTGGCCAGGCGGGTGTTGGACGACGACGCTTATATGAATTTTATTCGCGCCGAATACGAAGTCGCCGGCTACAAGCTGTTCGGGATGGCGGACCAGGGTTTCCGGGTGATGAGCTCGAACATCGCGATTCGCTCAATGTCCGACTTTGGCGGCGTGCGCATCCGCACTATGGAAAACCCCTATCACCTCGCCTTCTGGACCGCGCTGGGCGCCTCCCCCGCTCCGATGGCTTTCGCTGAAGTTTTCATCGCGCTGCAGCAAGGCACCATCGACGCGCAGGAAAACCCCCACGAAGTCATTGTGGCCAACGCGTTCTACGAAGTGCAAAACTATATCATCCACACCAATCACTTGCTGCACACAATCACACTGGTCATGAACAACCCGCGTTTCCAGAGCCTTTCACCCGAACAGCAGCAAGTACTTGAACAGGCCGCGGCCACCGTTATTCCGTGGGCCAGACAACAGGCCGACGCCCGGGTACAAGACCGCGTTGACACAATCGCCGCTTCCGGTTCCGAAGTAATCGAGATTCCGGCCGATTTGATGGCCGAAATGCTTGAAGCCGCAAGGCCGGTCTACGACATGATCCGCGATGTGGTCGGCGAAAACCTTTACGGCGCGCTGATGGATTCGATCGAGCGCAACAGCTAATTGAACCGGATATTTCATTAAAGCCGGCCCCACCTCCGCTTGAGGCGGGGCCGTTTTCTTATCAGGAAAGGAGATGCCACATTGGGTTTTAAATATTCACTGGCACGGCTGACCGCCATCGGCTGCACGCCGTCCGAAATGATCTACGTCGCGGGGATGACCGGCTACGACTATGTCAGCATTCGCCCCATGCGTCTTGGGCTCGCGGGTGAGCCGATCTACACACCCGCTGAAAAGCCGGAAATTGCTGAGCGGATGAAGCGCGCACTAAAGTACACCGGCGTAAAAGTCTACGACATCGAGTTGGCCCGGATCAACGATGTGATCGACATCGCCGTTTACGAGCCGGCCATCATCACCGGCGCGCAGCTGGGCGCAAAATGCATCATCAGCAGTATATGGACTCAGAACAAGAGCATGTATATTGAAAAATTCGGGCAGCTGTGTGACCTGGCCGCCAAGCACGGGCTTTCAGTTGCGCTTGAGTTTGTTCCGATCGCGGCGGTGAATACACTGGCCGCGACAAAAGAAGTCATTGACGCGGCCGGCCGCTCGAACGCCACTTACATGATCGACACCTTTCACTACCACTGCTCGAAAGAATCTCCGGGCGCGCTGGACGACATCCCGCCCGAAAAGTTCAAGATGGCGCATATCTGTGACGGGCCGGCCGGGATGGAGAACCTGACCGACCGCGAAGAGCTGACAAGCATCATCCGGGGCGGGCGCCTTTATGTGGGCGAAGGCGGCGTGGATGTAGCCGGAATAATCAGTAAGCTGCCCAAAGACGTTGTGCTCAGCATTGAGCTGCCCCATTTTGAACGGTGGGCTGAACTGGGTTTCGCTGAGCACGCGAGGCGCTGTTTGAGCACGGCAAAAGAATACTTCGCCAAACGCGGCATGGAATAAGGAGCTGGTATCTCTATGGCTAACGCAAGACCGGAAGCCTACAACGCCCTTCGCCCCGAACAAAAGGCCGAGCTGACCGAAAAACTGCAAAAGGCAAGGGCTGCTCAGAAGATCATCGAGGGCTACAGCCAGGAAACCGTCGATAAACTCTGTCAGGCGGTGGCATGGAGCGTAGCCAACAAAAAGACATTTTTGGGTCTGGTCGACATGAGCATACAGGAAAGCAAGCTGGGCGATTACGAGACGCGCGGCAGCAAGCGTTTTAAGATCCGCGGGATTCTCAGGGATTGCCTGCGCCAAAAAAGTGTGGGCATCATCGAAGAGATCCCCGAAAAAGGGATCGTCAAATACGCAAAGCCGGTTGGGCTGATCGGGTGCGTTGTGCCGACCACCAACCCCGACCTCACCCCGGCAGGCAATGCGCTTTACGCCATCAAAGCGCGCAATGTCGTGCTCTTTGCCCCACATCCGCGAGCCAAGAAGACCAGCTTTGAGACCGTTCGCCTGATGCGCGAAGCGCTTGAAAGCCAGGGCGCGCCGGCGGATATCCTGCAATGTCTTGAGAATGTGAGCATCCCCATGACCAAGGCGCTGATGGCCGAGTCCGACCTGATCATCGCCACCGGCGGGCAGGATTTAGTCCGCACGGCCTATTCTTCTGGCACCCCGGCCTATGGGGTGGGCGCGGGCAACTCGACCATGGTGATTGACGAGACCGCGCTGCAAAATATAAAAGAGTGCGCGGGTAACACAATGCTCTCCAAAACGTCAGATTTCGGTTCGGGCTGTTCGGCGGACGGCAATCTTGTGGTACACGAGGATGTTCTTGCGCCGCTCAAGGAGGCGCTGGTTGCCGAAGGCGGATATCTGCTAAACCCGCAAGAGCAGGCCGCGGTCAAACGCGTGATGTGGGATGAAGAATGCCATCGTCTGGCGGATACGGTCGCCATCGCCCCGCAGGGAATCGCCAAAGCGGCCGGGTTTGATATCCCGGATGACCGCAAGTTCTTAATCGCCGCCAGCGACGGCATCGGCCCAAGGTACGAAAGCGCGTTCTGCCGCGAAAAACTGACAACCCTTTTGACTATCCACTGCTATGGCCGCGACTTTGAAGACGCAATTGAGATGATGAAGGGAATTTACGAAGTCGGCGGCAAAGGGCACTCGTGCGGTGTGTATTCGTTTGACGATGAGCACATTCACCGGATTGCGCTGGTTGCGCCGGCCAGCCGGATGATGATACGCCAGCCGCAGTCAAAGGCCAACGCCGGCGCGTTTAACAACGGTATGCCGATGACTTCCAGTCTGGGCTGCGGCACCTGGGGCGGCAACATCATTTCTGAAAACGTAAACTTAAAACACTATATGAACGTCACCTGGGTGTCTCGCCCCATCCCCGAAGACAGGCCGGATGACCGGGAACTGTTCGGTGAATTTTACGACCCAACTATGGAGGTTTAGCGGATGAAGAAACTGGTTTCAGAACAAATTGTCAACTACCTTGAACGGCGTGAGGTTGAATATGTCTTTGGGCTGACCGGACACACGGTCATCGCGATGATGGACGCGCTCCGCCAGAGCGAGAGCGTCAAGTACATCTCTGTCCGCCACGAGCAGATTGCCGCCCACATGGCGGATGGGTACGCCAGAGTCAAGCGCCGGGCAGGCGTTTTGCTTACCCATCTGGGGCCGGGGCTGACCAACGCCACCACCGGGGTAGCCAACGCCTCCCTCGACTCGATTCCCATGGTAGTCATTTCCGGGGACGTTCCGCTTTACTACCACGGCAAACACCCCCACCAGGAAGTAAACATGCACGCAGACGGCAGCCAGTATGAAATCTACCGCCCGTTCGTTAAGCGCGCCTGGACAATTGACCGCCCTGAACAGATCCCCGAAGTGCTGGACAAAGCGTTTCGGCTGGCTGAAAGCGGCAAACCGGGGCCGGTGTTGATCAATGTGCCGATGGATATGTTCTCCCGCGAGATTGACACCGCCTGTTTTGAGCGCACTTATATGGACAGCCGCACGACTGTTCGCCCTTCGCTGTGCGGCGACACTGCCCAGGCGATCGTCAAACGGCTGCTTGAAGCGAAAAATCCGATTATACACGCGGGCGGCGGCATTTTGCTGGCCGGGGCAACCGATGAGCTAAAGGCACTCGTCGATCATCTGGAAATCCCTGTTTCCCGCACGCTTATGGGCCAGGGTTGCCTGTCCGATAAGCACCCGCTCATGCTGGGCATGACCGGCTTCTGGGGCGTAAAGTTCATCAATGAGATGACGGCAAACGCCGATGTGATTCTGGCACTCGGCACCCGTTTCGCCGAAGCCGACTCCTCAAGCTGGTACAAAGGCATTACTTTCGACCAAGGCAAAACCAAGTTTCTGCAAATCGACATTGAACCGGCTGAGATCGGGCGCAACTACCCGGTGGAAATCGGCGCGGTTTCCGACCTCAAAATGGCGCTCGGGGAACTGCTCAAAGCCGCCGAGAAGCTCTGCCCCGCCGGCGTTAAGCGCCCCAATGTCATAAAGCATATCGCCGAGCGCAAAGCCGAATTCAAAGCACGCAACGCGCCGTTTTACGCCGACGATCGCTTTCCGATGACGCCCCAGCGCATTCTCGGCGACTTTAAGGAAGTATTCCCCGAAGACGGCATTATTGTCACCGACGTGGGCTGGAACAAAAACGGTATGGGCCAGCAGTTCGACATCACTTTACCGGGTACCATTCATCACCCATCCGGGCTGGCCACCATGGGCTTTGGCGGAGCCGCGCTGATGGGCGCAGCGCTCGCCGCGCCGGGCAAAAAAGTCGTCACCCTGGTGGGTGACGGCGGCTTCGGCGCAAACCCGTCGGTGATCGCGACTGCGGTCGAGTACAACATACCGGTGGTTTGGGTTGTAATGAACAATTCGGCGTTCGGGACAATCAACGGCTTGGAGCGCGCGCACTACCCCACCGGCTTTGGGACTGAGTTTAAAAAGCCAAATGGCGAAACCTACTCCCCCGAATGGTCGGAAATTGCCCGCGGCTATGGCATCAAGGCAAAAAAGGTCACCAGCGCGGGCGAGTTCAAAGAGATCCTCAAAGAAGCGCTGGACGCAAACGAGCCTTACCTGATCGATGTGCCGATGGAAAACATCCCCACACCGACCGAGGGAATTTGGAACATCAACGACATCTACTCACCCAAGCCATACGTGGAAGACGGCCGCCTGACCTTTGGCGTTTTGCCCGGCGACGTCATCTTTGACAAGCACAAATAGCGGGGTGCGCAATGGAAATCGTGAAAGACATCCGCGTTTGTGAGGTCGGCCTGCGGGATGGGCTGCAAAACGAAAAAGTTATCTTAAGCATAGAGGACAAAGCATCGCTGGTCGAGCGGCTGGCCGGCGCCGGGGTAAAAGTCATTGAGGCCGGCAGCTTTATGAGCCCGAAAGCCGTGCCGCAAATGGCCGGTACCGACGACGTTTTTCGCGCTGTCAAACAGCGAGGAGGTGTCGAATACCGCGCGCTGATCGCCAATGAGAAGGGCGTAGCCCGTGCAGCGGAGTGTGGCTGCAACAAGGTTAAGCTGAACGTTTCGGCCTCGCGCGCGCACAACTTAGCCAACCTCAACCGCACCCCACAGGAATCAGTCGCCGGCTTCGGCCCCTGTGTTCATCTCGCCAAAGAGAACAGCATCGAGATTTCCGGCTCAATCTCGATGCCGTTTGGCTCACCCTGGGAGCGTGAAATTCCCGTCTCACAGGTTGAGGAAATTGTCGAGGCGTACCTCGCGGTCGGCATCGACGAAATCAGCCTGTCCGACGCCGCCGGGGTAGCCTGTCCCACTCAGGTATATGAGATGTGTATCCGGATGAAGAAACGCTATCCAAGCGTCAAGTGGTGGCTGCATTTTCACAACACCCGCGGGATGGCGCTGGCGAATATCCTGGCCGGTATGCAGGCCGGGTTCACGCAGTACGACGCGTCCTTTGCCGGAATTGGCGGATGCCCGTTTGTTCCGGGCGCGGCCGGCAATGTCCCCACAGAGGACTTGGTACATATGTGCGATGTAATGGGTGTGGCTACCGGTATTGACCTTACCGCGCTTATTGAGATTGGCGGATGGGTGACACAGCTCCTTGAGCGCGCCACAAACAGCTTTGTCGCACACGCCGGGCCGAACAGCGCGCTGATCCGGGAGCTGCCTGTCGGCCAGATTGAGAATCAGACCAAAAATAGAGGAGAGGATAAGACCATGAAACACCCACTGGTACCGATTTTTGTTGACACAAAACTGATCCCCCTGTTGGGAACACCGCTCCGCCAGACTTTTGCGCCGCGTATGCAAAACGCCGCTTATAAAGCCATTGGGTTTGACGGTTGTTATTTCCCGGTTGAAATCGGCACCGAGCACCTTGAAGCGGTGGTAAATGCTCTGCGCTGGATGAACGTGCCCGGCTTTGCGGTCACCAAGCCCAACAAAGTCGAGGTGCTCAAATATCTGGATGAAGTGGACGATCTTGCCCGAAAGATGGGCGCTTGCAACACGGTTGTCAACAAAGGCGGCGTACTGAAAGGTTACAATACCGACGGCGAAGGCTGCGTCACCGACCTTACACAAAATGGCGTAGATCTTCCAGACAGCGCTTTCTTTTGCTGTGGGGCCGGCGGCGCGGGCAAGGCGGTCTGCTTTACCCTGGCTCACCACGGGGCCAAAAAAATTGCGGTCATCGATATGGTAGATGAGGCCGCCAAACTGTTGGCCGACGACCTGAACAGGCACTTTGACAACGTCGCGGCCTTTTTCCCTTTCACCCAAAAAGAGGATTATCTCAAAGCGGTGAGAGAATCCAACGTAGTCATGAACATGTCCGGGGTTGGTATGACCAGCGACGAGACCTGGATCGACAAGGGCGAGCTGGCCCACAGGCCGCTCTGCCTTGACGCGGTTTACAATCCGCTCAAGACCCGGTTTTTGATCGAAGCCGAAGAGATGGGCTGTAAAACGCTCAATGGACTTGGTATGTCCATCAATCAGGGCGCGCTGCAAGTTAAGCTCTGGACCGGCCATGAGGAGCCATACCAAGTGATGGCCGCCGAGATAAACGCCATCTTAAAAGAGATGCAAGGCTAGCCGGACGCGCAAAACCGGAGCCATTCTCGTCTGACCGATTATGGTTCCGGGTGTGTTTATAGTGGGGTGGGGAGACATTGAAAATCGGGTGCTGTGTCAACATGATCGCAAGGGACAGCGAGAAAATCGGTATAAATCTGCTAAAACCGCTTGCACGGATTGGTTATGATTATGTCGAACTCCCCCTGGCACAAGTGATGGCGCTTGATGACCGCGCATTTGCCCGCCTGGTGGAGGAGGTAGAGGACAGCGGATTGCCCTGCCCGGCGGTGGGCAACTTCTTTCCAGCCGATATGCGGCTTGTCGGCCCAAACGCAAACGGGCGCGAAGAATTGGAAACTTACCTGACAAAAGCGTTTGACCGCGCGGCCCGGCTTGGGGCAAGGGTTATCGTATTCGGCAGCGGGTGGGTGCGCAATATCCCGGACGGATACGCCCATCAAGCGGGATGGAGGCAGCTTGTCGACGCGCTGCGACTGGCAGATGACCTCATCGGCCGACGTGGAATTTGCATTGCGATTGAGCCGCTTAACCGGAAAGAGAGCAACATGATCCTCTCATTAGCCGAGGCGCTTACACTCGCCAAAGACGCCGCACGTCCACACATTCGGGTACATGTTGATTTTTACCACCTGATGATGGAGTGCGAAAGCATTGAGATGATCGGCAAAGCGGCAGGTTTCCTGCAACACGCGCACATAGCCAATCCCGCCGGGCGGGTCTGGCCAAAAGCGGGGGATGGCGCTGCTTACCATACTTTTTTTGACGCGCTGCGCTGCGCCGGGTACGGCGGGGACGTGAGTGTTGAAGCTTTCTCAAACGAATTTGAGCGCGACGCCGATGAGGCGCTAACCCTTTTGCGTGCCCTCCAGGTGCGCTTTTAAATACAGCACCGCTTGCCGGTAGCCGTCCAGCCCCAGCCCGATGAACTCTTTGACTGCCAGCAGCCCGGGGTACGAAAAGCGCCGAAACTCCTCTCGGCGGCTTATATCGGAAATGTGGACCTCTATCACCGGCAGCCCAATTGCTTTTAGCGCGTCGTGTATGGCCAAGCTGGTGTGTGTATACGCCCCGGCGTTTATTATGATGCCGTCAAACTTCAGTCTCGCCTCTTGAATTGCGTCTACAAGTATACCCTCATGGTTGGACTGCAATATCTCAACGTCGATACCCTCGCTTGTACAAGTGTCACGTATGAGCTGCTCAAGGGCAGCGTAATCCTGTCTGCCGTATATATCCGGCTCACGGATCCCCAGCAGGTTTAGGTTCGGGCCGTTAATGGCAAATATCTTCACAATTCATACCTCACGTTTTCTATGATTATCACATACATTTTCGGCAGCGCAAGGCCGGTAACACAACAAGGAATGTAAAGGTTAAATAGAAACCTGATCATCGGCGTGACTGACGCCGACGTTCACGCGGTTGGCAATAAGATTTTTGACCACGCTTTTACCGCCGCCGGCTTTGAGGTGGTCAACCTAGGTGTGATGCTTTCTCAGGAGGAATACATCGAGGCCGCGGTTTGTGCGAAAAGTGTCAGGGGGCGGGAATATCGTCGTTGGCAGGCAGCCTTTTGGCGATGTTGAGCGTTGTTTTCTTAATATAGGGCTTATCCCTCGGATACTGATCCCGAGACTGCCATTCTACATCTGTAAGCAGATGCAGGGAGGCGTTCTATTTTTCGGCAGCCACAACCGCCTGCGCAAACTTCTGAAACGTATAGTCGCTTTCCGCGCTGCCCTCTCTGCCTATCTTGAACCAGAAACAAGCGGGGATTTCATGGTCGCGCAGATTCTTTTCAACACAGGGTGTACATCCATCGCCATGCCGGCTCGGATGGTGCGCACACCCTAAATCCGGGCAAGTGCAGAATGTTATGTCAGACATAAAGGTGGCCTCCTTCGTTTCGTATCTTTAGGGTGTGTGCCGGTATTGCGGGTGAGGGCAGCGAATGATTTTCCGGTAGAAAGATCAAGCGGCCCCACTTTAAAACCAGGGGGGTACATTGGCCCAAACGCAAGTACACATCCTGTCAGAGTCGTTTCGCTTAAGGTGTGGGTCAGATGAGTTGAACGTGATGCTGTCGCCTTCTTCAAGCAGATAAACCTGATCGTTGACCTCAACGGTCAGCGCGCCCGAAAGCATCAGCCCGCACTCACTGCCCGGATGCGAATACCGGCCGGTAGAGGCACCCGGATCGTACTCATTGTAAATAAACTCAATCGGCCCGGAAAGATTCGGGTTGAGCAGATAAAACCGAATCCCTTTGCCCGGGGACAGGAACTTGCGGTTACTTTTATGTACAACCGGGGATACCCCCATCAAATTGGCCGGCGGAAACAGCTTTAGATATGCGTCAAAGTCAATCTGTGAGACCGCGCCTAAGATCGGATTGGTTGGCTCACCGGCTGTCCGGCCGTCGGTTTGGGCCTCTTCAAACAGGTAGCTGATCGGAATTTGCATAGCGCCGCAGACCTTTTTGAGGGTGGCGATTGAGGGGGAGATCAGCCCGCGCTCAAGCTGGCTGATCATACTGGAGGTCAGGCCGGTCATCTCGGCAAGGTCGGAGATTTTATAGCCGTGTTCGGTGCGAAGCCTGCGTATCTTTGCGCCAAGCGCGAGGTTTATCTCTTCCAATGTGTGGTCACTCATAATGAATAGACGGCCTCTTTCGTTGTAATATTTACAGTAAATAATGACACAATCGATAAAGATTGTCAATCGGCGTGACCCCCGCACGTTGTGCGGGGGTCACGCCTTATATCGATCTTGTTAAGTATTCGAGTGGGGGGGCATGGTCCACGCAGTATGGTCGGTATGCAGCAGCTCGTGCGACCTGTGTGAAAGCGGCTTTTCGAAAAACTCATCATATGCTTTTTTGATGGATGGGTTTTCGTGCGAGAAACGGGTCTTGGCCCCTTTGTCGAGGTCGTAAAGGACAGGTGCACGCTCGGGGGCAAACTCGGCGCCGTCGGTAATCGGCTGGCCGCCGCCGCAGACACATCCGCCCGGGCAGGCCATAATCTCGACAAAGTCGTACTTAACTTCGCCGCTCTTAACCTTTTCGACCAGCTCGCGGGCGTTCGACAGGCCGCTGGCAACCGCCGCACGGACTTTTTTCCCGTCAAGCGAGATGGACGTCTCTTTCCAGCCCTCGAAGCCGCGAATGGCCGTAAACGCGTCGGGGTCCGGGTTTTGGCCGGTGACCAGGCAGTGTACCGAGCGGAGCGCAGCCTGCATAACCCCGCCCATCGAGCCGAATATAACCGCCGCGCCTGTCCCCTCGCCGAGCAGATCGTCGAACCGCTCTTCTTTGAGCGCCTCAATGTTGATCATGAATGTTTTAAGCATACTGACCAGCTCACGGGTTGTGATGACGGCGTCTACGTCCTGTCCGCTGCCGGCACTGTCCATCCCGGGCAGGGTGGCCTCATTCTTTTTGGCCAGGCACGGCATGATGGATACCGAGAAGATTTTGGCGGGGTCAATCCCCGTGCGCTGGGCAAACCAGCTCTTGGTTACAGCACCGAACATCTGCTGCGGCGACTTTGCGGTCGAGAGATTCGGGGTAAGCTCAGGGTATTGGGATTTCAAAAAACGCACCCAGCCCGGACAGCATGAAGTGAACATCGGCCAAGCGTGAGAGCCTTTATCAGCTAGGCGGGCAAGCAGCTCAGACCCTTCTTCCATGACAGTTAGGTCGGCCGTGAAGTTGGTGTCAAAAACATAGTCAACACCCAGCGCGCGGACAGCCGCGACCAGTTTGCCCACACCGGCTTCTTCCCTGTTCAGGCCGACCCCCTCGTTCCAGGCGGCGCGAACGGCGGGCGCGATCTGCACAACCACAACCTTTTCGGGGTCATGTATCGCGTCAAAGACTTTTTGGGTATCCGGCCGGGCATACAGCGCACCCACCGGGCAGTGAACGATGCACTGTCCGCACAGGGCGCATTCACTCTCGTTGATGGTCTTATTCCCGGGCAGGCCAAGGGTGAGGTGGACAGCTGAGCCGCGGGTATCCCAAACGCCGAGCGACTGAATTTTTTCGCAGACCATCATACACCGCATACAGGCAATGCACTTAGAAGAATCACGGATAAGCGGGTAGTCTTTCGGCCATTTGTCATACCGGACTTTTTTGGTGTAAGGCGATTCAAGTATGTTCAGGTCGCTCACGATTTGTTGGAGCGAGCAGTTCAGGTTGCGGACACAGGCGGTGCAGTCGCTGTTGTGAGCCGAAAGCGCAAGCTCGACGTTTACCCGCCGCGCCTCTTTGACCCGGCGGCTGTTTGTGTGGATGACCATCCCGTCCGTAACTTTCATATTACAGGAGGCGGAGAGCATGTCGTCCCCTTCGACTTCGACCACACAGACCCGGCAGGCGCCCACGTCGCAGACGTCTTTCTGGTAGCAGAGCGAGGGGATCATAAACCCGGCCCCGCGCGCCGCCTCCAGGATGGTTGTACCCTCCGGCACACTGACCGGCTTTCCGTCTATTGTCAGATTTACCATTGATAGACCCTCCCATCCCGAAGTGTGCCCATCCCGAAGTGGTCACACCGCAGACATCTCGCACATTCCTGATGCATTTCCTGCTCGGACAGTGCGCGCTCGAACATTTCAAAGTCGTTTTTGCGGTCAATTGCTTCGCGCTCAAGGCTGGTTGCGCGGCCGCAGGCGACCTTGTGCTTTTGAGAAGCGGGCGGAATCTCAACACCCAGCGTGATCTTATGGGCGTAGCCGAGATAATTGTCGATGTTGGCGGCCGAAACCTTTCCGGCCTCAATGGCGCGGATGACGGTGGCCGGGCCGAATGTGCAGTCGCCGCCGGCGAAAACCCCCGGCATCCCGGGTACGGCACAGCTGAGTTCGGCCTCCAGCATATCGTAGTTGAGCGCCAGCCCGCAGCCCGAAAAATACTCAGACTGAATGGCCTGACCGATGGCCACGATGACGATGTCGCACTCGATTCGCTCTTCCGGTTTGTCGGCTTTGCGCGGGGCGGGGCGGCCTGCCCGGTAAGTTCCGATCATCTGCGGCTGGACAGTCAGGGCGTTCGCGTTCCCGTTCCCATCGCTTTCAATCCGAACGGGGGCAGAAAGCGGCATGATGTCCACGCCTTCGGCGACCGCGCCCTCCACTTCTTCGCGCAGGGCGGTCATATCCTCCACCCGGCGGCGATAGACGCACTTCACCGATTTCGCGCCCAGCCGCACACTTGTCCGCGCGGCGTCCATCGCGACGTTGCCGCCGCCGATGACCACAATGTTTTTGTCGGCAAAGACCGGGAATATTTCATCCCCCATGTCTGAGAGGAGTTTGACGGCCGAAATAACGCCGGTGCTCTCTTCGCCCGGTATCGCCAGGCTCTTGTGGCCGTGTGCGCCGATGGTGATCAGCACACTGTCGTATTTGGCGCGAAGCTCTTCAAAGCTTATATCCTTGCCGATTTCGGTGTTCATAACCGTGTCTACCCCGGCCTTTAAGATGGCGTCTATATCGTAGTCAAGGTATTGGTCGGGCAGGCGGTAAAGCGGGATTCCGTAGCGAAGCATACCGCCCAGCTTTCCGCGTTTTTCATAGATTTTTACCTGATGACCCATCAGGGTCAGGTAGTAAGCGGCGCTCAACCCGGCCGGGCCGCCGCCGACCACCGCGACTCTTTTTCCGGTGGAGGGCGCACCCGCTTCGGGCGGGACGACACCGGCCTTTTCGACCGCTGAGCGCTTGATTGCCCGGATGTTGACCGCCTGATCCACAATCCCGCGGCGGCAAAAATCCTCACAGGGGTGCTCACAGATCAGCGCGCATGTGCTGGGCAAGGGGTTGTCCTTGCGGATTAAGCGAACGGCGTCCACATACCGACCCTCGCCGCAAAGGGCTATGTAACCGGGGATATCGACCTGCGCCGGGCAGTTCCAGGCACAGCGCACAGCCTGATGTTTGGCAAGGCAGGAACCGGTCGTGATGTGCGTCTCAAAGTCTTTGTAATAAGTGCCGATACAGCCCAGGACAACCTTGGCCGCCTCGAAACCGATTGCGCAGTCCGCCGAATCGGCGATGGCCGACGCTGTCCGCTTGAGCAGGCGGATGTCGTCCAGCGAGCCGCTGCCGCCCAACATCCCCTCAAGCAGGCCGGTCATTCTGTCCAGACCCACCCGGCACGGTGTACACTTCCCGCAGCTTTGCGATTGACAAAGCCGGAGAAAAACAGCCGTCAAGTCAACCGGACAGACCCCGCGCTCACCGGCCGCGACCCGCCGCTTTAGACCGGCGTAAATATCTTCGATCGTGTTTTCGCCGGGCTGGGCGGTTTTTAGAAATAACCTTTCCAAAATCGTTCACTCCCATTGCTTTTTCAGGTGCTTATTAAACCAAAACCGACTGTCGGGTCGGATTAAAGCCGATGAGACTGTTCAGAGGATAACAATCCTGTCGCCGCATTAACAAACACTGTGACAAAAATTGACCGTCCGGTTGTGTTTGACGGCACTTATTCATGTAAAGCTTTGTCGGTTGAGGTCTATATCTGTTGCAATCCCAGCCCATCGCTTATGACATTATACCACTTTAATTTGAGATTGCAAGCCCTAATTTTTGTGTAAATTAACAAGATGACCGATGGCTGTAAAAATTCTTTTTGGCGCCGAAATACCGAAAAATTGTTCGTGATTTGCTGCCTTATTTATAGTATAATTGTGACGAGCGGCAATCGAAAACCAGGGAGGACAACGTCATGTCAAAATATCTGCTCTCGCTTGATCAGGGTACGACCAGCTCGCGGGCCATCTTGTTTGACCAGAACCAAAAGATTGCCGGCACAGCACAAAAAGAATTCACACAGTTTTATCCCCAGGAGGGCTGGGTTGAGCACGATCCTATGGAAATTTACGCCTCTCAATACAGCGTCATGATGGAAGTGGTCGCCAAAACAGGCATCGCACCCGGCGAGATCGCCGCCATCGGGATCGCCAACCAGCGGGAGACCACCGTCGTCTGGGATAAGCGAACCGGTCAGCCGGTCTGCAATGCCATTGTCTGGCAGTGCCGCCGAACAGCCGGAATCATCGACCGCCTGGTAACCGGTGGGCTGACCGACCATATCAGGACAACAACCGGGCTGGTTCCGGACGCTTACTTTTCAGGCTCGAAAATCGCCTGGATTCTAGATCATGTGGAGGGCGCGCGGGAAAAAGCCAAAAACGGCGAGCTCTTGTTCGGTACGGTAGATACCTGGCTGATCTGGAAACTGACCGGCGGCAAAGTACATGTAACCGACTACACCAACGCATCCCGCACTATGATTTACGACATCCACAAGCTGGATTGGGATGACCGGCTGCTGTCCGCGCTCGACATTCCGCGGGCTATCCTGCCCGAAGTCAAAAGCTCCTGCCAAGTGTACGGCCACACCACCATTCAGGGAACACAAGTGCCGATCGCGGGGATCGCGGGTGATCAGCAGGCCGCGCTCTTCGGTCAGTGCTGCTTTTCGAAAGGCGAGGCCAAGAACACTTACGGTACCGGCTGCTTTTTGTTGATGCACACCGGCGATCAGGCGCATCCCAGCCAAAACGGCCTGCTCACCACCATTGTGGGCGGTACCGGAAACAAGCCGTCCTACGCGCTGGAGGGCAGTGTCTTTGTGGGCGGCGCGGTTATCCAGTGGCTGCGGGACGGGATGCGGCTGTTTTCTGAGAGCAAAGACGCCGAGTATCACGCATCCAAAGTCGGGGACACCGGCGGCGTCTACCTGGTCCCCGCGTTCACCGGGCTTGGCGCACCTCATTGGGATATGTATGCCCGCGGCTGTATTGTGGGGATTACCAGGGGAACCACCAGTGAGCACATCATCCGGGCGGCCGAGGAGTCGATCGCGTACCAGAGCTATGATCTGATCAAAGCGATGGAAAAGGACACCGGCAATCCGATAAGCGAGCTGAATGTGGACGGCGGTGCCTCCCGCGATCACTTGCTCATGCAGTTCCAGTCGAATATTTTGGACAAGCCTGTCCACCGGCCGGTTATCAGCGAAACCACCGCGCTGGGTGCGGCTTATCTGGCCGGCCTGTCGGTCGGCGTCTGGAAAGACCTCGATCAGCTCAAGGCGCTCTGGCACTGTGATCGCACCTTTACCCCCAACATGGCGGACAATCGGCGAAAATCCCTGCTGGCCGGGTGGAACAAAGCTGTCGGCCGCAGCCTGAACTGGGCGCGGTAACGCGTACATACGCAAAAGCCGACCGGGCTACCGGTCGGCTTTCTTAGAACCTGTTCATAATATTATTCGGCCAAGGCCGCGGCCGATGCCCCGCAATCGGCCATCTCGCGAGCCGGTTGTTCATGTATTTTCGCCAAGCGACCACTCGCCTTTCGTTGCCGCCGCCTGCCTGCAATAGAGAATGTGCAGCGCACTGCTCAAGCGATTGAGCGCCCTGAGAATGTCCGGGCGGCTTGCATTGCCGCCCTCGTCCACAAAGGCGGCGACCGCTGCCAGCTCGACCTCCCGCGAAGCCGCCCGCAGGGTGTTCAGGCAGACAGCCGGCGCACCCATCCTGTAAGAGGGCAGGCAAAACGGCATCCCGCAGGATTTTTCGGTGTTGTGCGAAGCCTGCCGCAGCGCCGCTTCATCCATGTTTAGCAGTATCGGCCAGGCAAATTCCTCTTCCTTGACCTCGCAGGCCATCAGATGGCGGGTGTAGGCGAGGATTTCTTCCAGCTCGCGAATCAGGCTTTCCGCCCCTTGCATTTGCGCAAGCATTTGCCCCTCCATCACTTTGGCTTGCAGCGAATCCAACTTGCCGCGCAGGATGATACGCGGGTGGGTCTTGGCCACCAGATGGTTCCCGTGCAGGTGGGTCATGTGTTCCGGCTTTTTGGGATATTTGTGGCCGGTATCGTCCGTGTACCCGCCCTCAAAGGCAACCGGAGCCTCTCTGTCCCAGATTATCTCGATCTCCTGCTTGCGGATGTAGTCGCGCGCACCCGGAGTCAACTGGTCGGAAAGGTTGAGATACAGCTCTTTGAGGCTGCCCGACCCGCGGCGTGAGCGCAAAATATCTTCGGTTATCAGCATCTGTATTCTCCTTATCATTGACAGCGCGTGTTATTGCCGTCTGCTTTGGTGAAATCAAGGCCGGATGCCTTTTCGATCAGCATCCTGTGGATCAGACCGGCGATGCGCGCCAGTTGTGTATGTTTAAGTGGTTTCGCCATCTGTAAAATGAGGCCGCCCAGATATCAACGGCTTCAAGGTCGATCGGGGCACTGAGCAGCTGATCGTCCGACAAGGCCCGCCCTCCCCTCAAGTGCAGTGTCTGGCGTTTGTTCAATCATACCATAAATTACGGATAAAAGGTATCATCGCAAATAAAAAAATAGTGATCAAAACATGAGAAACGTCCCGTTTTACTCTCGCCGTGTATACAGTCAAAAAATCGCCGGATGCGCTAAAATTTCCCTGTCATTGGCCGAATAAGTATAATAGGTAACATATCATCCCGGCGCCAGCCGTCAACTTCATAACACCAGGGGGAATTTACTATGGTATCCGGCGTTTCTTCGATCAACACACCGATTGCCTCTATGACCATGATGCATGCGCAGCAGATACAAACGCTTGAGGCACAGGCAGGCAGTCTTGAAGCGCGCATTTACGCACTGGAAGAAAGGATCATGGCGATTCACGACAACGGGCGTTTATCCAACGAGGAACGTGCGCAGCAAATAAACCCGATCAACGAGCAGATCGGCAGAATTCGTGAGCGGATCTCAGAGGTTCGGGTAAGGATATCCGAAACCCGCGCCCGGCACAGGGAAGCCGAAAACGACGCCCGCAGGCGTCAACAGGCTAACGAAGACCGGGCTAGACAAAACCGCGCCGAAAGCGGGGAGACCGACGAAGTGGTGGACGGCGCGCTGGTGCACGCGATCATCCGGGCGGATCAAAATCAGGGGGATACAGGCCAGGTGCGGGCCGAGCTGAGTTCCAGACAGCGCACGGCCGGTCAGGAAAACATCTGGCGGATCAACGAAGACCCGGATGACCCCGGTCGAATGGTTCTTATCCCGATCGAAGATCGCCGGCCGCGAAGCCCCGAAGAAGCACACAGCGCACAGACCCGGATGGACACGGTTGATCAGGGTCTGATCCGCGATAGCGTTGACCGGGCAGCCGCTTTGGAACGGCAGGCGGAAACTCGCCCGGAGCAAGACGAGGATGCGCGGGAAGATGACGACACCGGCCACAGCTACACCCGCCCCGGTACCGGCCGCCGGGAAGCCGGTCAGTTTCTTGAGGGCAGAGCGTAAACGCAGCTTTTCACCTTTAGTCCGGACAGGCGCGTAATGTTTCGGGTCTGCCAGGCGTTTCCATTTCAATAGGGGGGATTGCCGTGAAGCGTGTGCGGATATGCTTTGTCGTACTGGCTTTGGTGCTGGCCGGTTGTCAAGGTATACCGGCGGAGGACGCTGTGCCGGTGGAAGAGGCGGTTCTCGCGGTGGAGGTTGAGCCGGTGCCGGAGGTCGAAGCTGAGTCTGCGCCGGAGCTGGAAGACGTTCCCGCACCTGAACCGGAAATAGCGTTGGCGGGCGAATATGAACCGGAGCCTGACCCCGAACCGGAATCGATAGCCCCAGCGCAGGCGCCCGTCCCGGACGAGCGTTTGCGGTTGCCGCCTGTCGCGCAGATTGAGGCGTTCTATACGCTTAATCCCGGTGAGTTTACCTACGTGGGTATACAACACCATCCTCTCAACTTTTTCTATCCGCATATGCCTTATCTATCTGAAAACTTTACTGTTGCGCGGATAATCAATGGTTTGGCCGCGTTCGAAGGGCTTGTGCCCACTGATGGCGACACCCGGATTGCCAGCCACCAGTTCCTGCTTTGGACAACGGATGGCGTCCGCCATGTCTACGGAATCGGGAGGGACGGCCACTTGATTGCGGACGGCAGTGCCTACATCCTTCCGGAGGGCAACCGCCAGGTGCTTGAGGATCTACACACATTTATGCTGGACTCTCAAAGCGGTTATCAGGACGGCTGGTTTATGGTCAGTGACATCAGCGCACACTCCCAATGGCTGGCTTGGATGACACAGAGCCGCATCACCGAAATCATCTATCATTCGCCCACCCGGGGTGCGTTATCGATCCGGCCAGCATTGTTTGAATTTGCCATTTTTCAGATAAACCGCAACATCTGGCCGACCGGCAATGCCCAATTCCGCCCCGGAGAAGTAGATTTTTCTGGCAACGATGTCTTTCACGTAGAGATTCGATTCACCGGCGGGATTGTCTACAACATCCATGCGGTCAACGATGGCTATGGCGCATATTACTATGTGCAGTCAAGCGACATGCCATTCGGGATTCGGCACAGGCTGCTAATAAAGTCGATCGATGGCGCAGCCAGCCATTTGATCGAAGAATTCGAGCGAATCGCCGATGCGGTCACGGTAGCTGACGTGACCGCTCCCAACCTCATACCAACCTTTCTCGACGGCGGCACTGCCGCCGATTGGGGGTCTTTACTGGCAGACCGGCATCCCGAAATCTATGCGGGGATGTTTTACAGGGGCGGCGTATATGTCATAAGGGCCGTTGACCTCAACGAGCTGAACCGGGTGATCCAGGCTGACGAAGTGCTGGCCCGGACGTACGCAAACATCCAAGAACCAATGGAGTTTGAGCGCGCACCCTACAGCCTTCACGAGCTGATTTCCGCACAGGAGGCGATCATGGACGTACTGGCGGGCGCGGTTGACGGGCAGTTGCTCACAATGATCGATGAGCGGGAAAGCAGTATAGCCGTTCACGCGCGCGGCCTGTCACCGGTTGTCCAAAGCACAGCGATTCAGGCCGCAAGCAGGGCGGTCTACGGACAGCGCACCGGGCAAACCGGTCGTGTGTTTACGAACATAACATTTGTGGACGGCGAAGTGGACATCAGGTAATCAGACGTCCGATTTCATCATACATAAACACAACCCCCGGAATCACTCCCGGGGGTTGTGTTTATGTATACTCGTTAGATGAACATATCCAGCAGCATCCCTAAGTTGAGTTGCTGATTAAATCGGGCCATCATGTTCCCGCGGCCTGCGAACAGGCTGAACATGTCGGCCTGACCCGGATCCCACTGGCCAAGGTCGCCTGCCGGCGGCCGGACCGCGTACTGCTGTGGCTGGGTGAGCGCGCGGGTGGTGATGTTCCCGACCCGGTCGGCAAAGCTGTGGCTGCCAAACTCCCGGAAAAACGATTCCATCCGGCTCTGGCCGCCGCCCTCCGGCCTTTGCGCCGCCGCCTCAAAGCGCTCTTGATTGATGACCATCCTGCCCTCGTTGTTTATGTCGATCCCGAGATTTCTCAGCCCCGGGCCAAACGAGCGCAGAACGCCCTCCAAGTCCTGCTGTAAGCGGGGGTTGACGTTTGCGTTATTGCGCGCGACATCCATCAGGCTGTTAAAGCTTGCGACCATATCCCGCACACGATCCATCCCAAAGTTTATATCGGTTGTGCGCTCAACGGTTACCGCTTCGGTGGTCGGCGCGCGCAGGGTTGCGGTTGCACCGCCGATTAAAACGGTGTTGCCGTCTGTGCGGCGCTCTTCGCCGTTTACCGTGAAGATGGCCTGCTGTGCGTCCCGTGTGGCGGCGCCCACGCCCATCCGCGAAACGATCGTGCTCTCACCTGTATCCCGAATGGCAAAACTGGCCGCGGCCGCGTTTCCGGTGGCCTGTGCCGCCAGATTCAGCGCATTTGTGCCGCTTTCCGGGTCGGCCACAATGGATGCGGTCACACCGATGTTTGCACTGTTGATCGCGTCGGCCATCCGCTGTTGAACAGTGCGGTTGTTGTCGACCATGCTGGCGTTAAACGAGAGCTGGTGCACCCTGCCGTCTATTTCGACCTCAAAAGTGTGTGTCCCGCCTAAGCCGGAAAGCGCGGTGGCCGACATTCCGGTTCCGCGGTTTTCCTGACCGGCGGCGATCTGCTGAATGGTTACCTGGGCAGGGTTAAAAGCCGCGGACTGGTTGCCCTGTGCCGTGATGGCCAGCGCGGTTGTGTTGGATGAAGTGATTGTCTGGCGGTTAAAGGTATCCGGCCGGCGCAAATCCTGAATGGCGCTTTGCAGGCTGGTGGCCTGACTGCGCATAGTGCCAAGGTTTTGGATAGCCGGAGTGTCGGCGAAGTTGTTCGGTTGGTTGCCCAGCCGCCAGGGGGTATGGTTAAAAGATGGCGCGCGATACCAATCGGGCATTGGCCGGATGGTGCGGTTTGTCCGCTCGACCTGATTCCAGCTGTTTGATGCGCCAACAGGGCTGATCATATGCGTACTCCCCTTTCGGTGGGAAATGTATGTTGCAGTTATTATATATCTTTACAGTCACCGACACGGTCACAAATACAAGTGCCGCGCAAAACTCGCGCTTGAAAAAGAACCCTTACATTCTAATCATCGGCAAGTTTTCTGGAAACTTTAGGGCAAAATATTCATCTTTCAAAATTTATTTGGCCTGGGGGTCCATCGATATCTGCCAGAAAATCCCAAACTTGTCCCGCACCATCCCGAACAGCTCGCTAAAGAAAGTCTGCGCTAAGTCCATGTGTACCTGGCCGCCCTCTTTCAGCCCGTTAAAGATGCGGGTAATTTCGTCTTTGTCGGTTAACATGATGGTTGGGGCGATGTTGTTTCCGGCCACAAACCCCGAACCGGCCGGGCAGTCCGAAAACATAACCGTCATATTGCCCAGCCGCAGGCCGGCGTACATAATCCGGTCTTTGTCTTCTTCAGACGGCACAAAACCGGAGGTGGGCGGCGCGTCGCTGAAAGTCATCAGCCCTTCAATTTCGGTTCCAAACACTTTCGCGTAGTGGTCAATCGCCTGTCGGCAGTTCCCGTCAAAGTTAATAAACAATTCGATGCGCATAATATTCACTCCTGTTGCTTTATTTTTCCATATCTATCATAACATCTTTATAGCCAAAACACCATCTATCCTTTGAAATTTCCGTAAAAAAATGATATGCTGTAACTTGAGTGTTTCAAAGTCCACTCCATCAACTTACACAGGTGACTGGTTATCGTGAAAAACAAACATATCTATTGGGTTTTGGGAGCCGCTTATTTAAGCTTTTTTGCTTTGGGGCTGCCAGATGGCGCGTTCGCGATCGCCTGGCCGTTTGTCCGCGAGGACATGGGCTTTCCGCTTGAGCTGGCCGGGGTGATTCTGGTTGGCAGCTCGGCCGCCTACGCGCTGGCCGGGATTTTGCTCGGTCGGATATCCGGCCTGATCGAGTCCGAAAAAATCGCTTTTCTGGGCGGGATTGTCCTGATGGCCGGGCTGCTTGCCCGTGTAATCATCCCAAACTTTGCCTTTCTGGTTTTTACGACCATCCTCGCGGGATTTGGCGGCGGGCTGATTGACGCGAGCATAAACGCGTATATGGCGCAGTCCTTCTCAGCCCGCTACATAAATTGGCTGCATTGTTTTTGGGGGTTGGGCGCGGCGGTCGGGCCGATTTTGTTCACCCAGCTTGTGCTCATTTCCGGCTGGCGGCTGGGTTATTTTGCTTTGGGCGCGATTCAGGGGCTCGTGGTTGTTGTCTTGCTTGTGAGCATCCTCAAAGCGGCCTGGTTAAAGCGCGAGGCCGCACAGGAGCTGGCCGCACAAGCCGAACACAAAGAGATAAAACGCGCAAACCTGACTGAAAAACGCCATCAGGTTATCGAGATCCTGATCTGCTTCTTTCAGGGCGGGGCGGAGTTTTCGATGGGATTTTGGGTGGCAACCGTAATGCTTGAGTCGCGGGGATTAACCCCGGCAGCGGCCGGGCTTTTCCCCGCCGCTTTTTATGGCGCGGTGATGGGTGGGCGGCTGGTCTTCGGATATCTGGCCGACCGGCTGTCCGACATAACCATCATCCGGATTGGGATGGTTTTAGGCTTGGCGGGTACGGTGATGCTGATCTTTTCCAGCAGCCTGTTTGGGATGGCGCTGGTCGGCTTGGGTTTCGCACCCATCTTCCCCTGCCTTTTGCACGACTGCGCACGGCGGTTTGGCCCGCAGATCGTCACCCGGCTGATCGGTTATCAGGTGGCCGCTTTCTCGATGGGGGTTGCTATACTTACCTCCCTCAAAGGCACGATCATGGCGGGCACTTCACTTGAAGCGCTCTTTCCAATGGTGCTGGTTCTGGCTGCGGCGGCTTTCCTGCTCAACGAATGGCTGGAGCGGATTGCACAGAAAAACGCAGGGAACTTAACAGATGAAGGATCACATTAGCCGGATCCTCAATCGCGTATAATCGACGCGAAAAAGGGCGCCTGTCTGGCACCCTTTTGTAATCAGGCAAACAACTGCCCGATCTGGTTGATCACCCCCCCGGTAAACAGGGCGAGCACAATGGTCGAAAGGGTAATAGCCAGCGCAATTCGTATGTGAAACTCTTTGGCAAGGATGGCGAAGACAGAAAGGCAGGGCAGGTACATCAGCGAGACCACACCGCCCACAAAGGCTTGCAGCGCGCTCAGATCAAGCGCGAGAAGCGGGGCGACCGACATTTCCCTGCGGACAATGCCCAGGATCAGGGCGACCACCGCGTCGGCCGGAAGCCCCAGCCATCCGCTGACCAGCGGTTGAGCGTGTACGGCCAGCAGACGCAAAAGTCCGGATTCGGCAAGAATAGCGGCGATTAAAATCGCGATCATCATCGGCACTTCGGCGTCTTTGAGGAAGTGCTTCATCCGGGTGAGCAGTTTTCGGAAGTAAGATTTCGGGTTGGGCACGAGCAGGTTGGGCACTTCGATGAGCAGCGGGTCGACCTGGCCTTTGACCAGTTTCCCGGCAACCAGGGTAACCGCGACAAAGAGTGCAAACGAAAACAGAATCATAGCCGGTAACATCCACCAGGCATAGCCGGCCAGCAGGCTGATCAGCGCCCCTGACTGCGAAATACAGGGAACGGCAAAGCAGATGGCCGCCGTGATCACAATCCGCTCTTTGCGGGAGGTGGCCGCCCGGCTGCCGATGATGGCGGGCGCGGCGCAGCCGTAACCCATCAGCATGTACATCAAACTGCCGCCCTGCACCCCAAGCTTGCGCATGACATTGTCAAACAATACGCTGATCCGGGGCAGGTATCCGGTGTCCTCCAGCAATGTGAAGACCACATAAAATAAAAACACATAAGGCAGGATAAGCGCCAAAATCCACTCAAAACTGATGACAAAAACGCCGAACTCGCCGATCATGATATCCTGCACCACTCCCTCAGGTAAAACGGTGGTGAATATCCTGCGGAAGAAAGGCACAATGACCTCATCGACCAGCGGCTCCAGCAGATATCCGCGCAAAAGCTCCCCGAGGCCAACCACAACCGCAATGACCAAACCTATAACCAGCAGGGCAATGGGGATCCCCGGCATTGGGCGCATCATGCTCTCGCTCAGCTTATCGGCAAAGCTCGGCTCCGCCTCGCCCCTGCTGGATACCCGCGCGGTGATTTCTTTGGCTGATTCCCAGATTTCTTCCGCCCCACCCCGCCCACAGCCCGGGCAGTTTCCGCAAGGCTGGTGTAAAGGCGCGGACCCTTCCAGCATATCTTCGAGCGTTTGGCGCAGCGCGTCCAATCCAACCCTTTTGACGGCGACTGTCTCGACCACCGGCGCGGACAACTCAGCCGCCAACAGCTGGGCGTTCACGGCCACGCCCTGCCGCTTGGCGACGTCCACCAGGTTTAGTGTGTAGACGATGGGGATTTTATACCGGCGCAGTTCAAGCGCCAGCTGTAGGTTCCGCTCTAAGTTAGACGCGTCTAACACACAGATGACGGCTTTCCCGCCGCTTTCAAGGAAACGGATCGCCACCGTTTCCGCCTCAGAGGTCGGGTTGAGGGAATATGTACCCGGCACGTCGATCAGGGTGTAATCCTCGCCACCAAGCGAAAGGGTACCCTCCATAAAATTCACGGTGGTGCCGGCATAGTTCGAGCTGATCGCGTGAATGCCGGTCAACTCGGTGAAAAATATACTCTTGCCCACGTTGGGGTTGCCGATCAGAAGGATCTTGTTCGGTTTTTTGAGCACTTCCTCATCCGGCTTGATTTCGTACCCGCTCATCCGCGAGCTGTTTCACACACGGATATCTGTGTGGCGATGTCTTTGCCGATGGCCACCGCGAACGCGTCTTCGACTTTGAGCAGAACCGGGCCGCCCAAGGCATAGCGGTTTTCGACTTTGATCCGTGTGCCTACCCGCAGGCCCAGGCTGCCAAGCAGCCCGATGTCGGGCAGAGAGGCGACCGTAAACGGCACGCTGGTTTGTACGTCGTATAAGCTTAGCACTGCACTGGACATATATGTACCCCCCACTGATGCTCAATGTAAGTTATGACTAACCGAACAAGCAAAAATCTAGTTAGCATACGCTAACAATGAATTGATAGTAACACACCAAAATGAAAATGTCAACCGCGCGGCTTTACTTTTCGCGCTTTTTTAACTGGTCGAACAGCGACTTGTTCAGCGCGCGGCGGCGCGCAGTTTCATCTGCGTCAACCAGATAGCCCTCGCCGTCCGGGCGCAGGCAGTCGCCTGGACGCAGATTTTTGGGTAACATCGCGCGCGGTATCGACTGCATCTTGCACTCTTCGTCTTCACACAGGGCAAATCCGCCCTCAAATCGATCTACTATGAGTATATTCGACATGAATTATAACTCCCTACAGCAGTTTGAGTTCGTTGATGATCAGCCCAAAATTGAGCGAAAAGAAGGCGGCCGCCCGACGGCAGAGAAGCATCCGATCGAGGAATATCTCGAAGTATTCCATCACCGGGCAGATTTCGGTATCGATGGTCAGCTTGAGTACAACCGCGCCCGCATCCACATTCAGGGAAAGGGAACTGTCCTCAACCGCGTAGTTGACCCGGTCGTGAATGTCTTGGGCGATCGCCTCGCGGCAGCGTACCCGGCTGCGGCGCACATCGCTTTTGTCAGCCAAAATGATGGCGGCGGCCACCGCGTTTACCGGAAAACCGGTCGACTCGTCGTGGTTGCCAATGGCCGCCATGACAATCGCGACCTCTTTGGGGTCCATCCCCATATCTTTGAGCAGGCGGAAAGCCATCAGCGCCCCGCTGTGCGCGTGGTCGCTTCGGTTGACCAGATTCCCGATGTCATGCATATACCCGGCTATTTCGCCCAGCTCGACCGTTCGCGCATCCTGCCCCAGGTCTTTGAGCAGACTGCCGGCCAGTACAGCGGTTTTTGTGACGTGGGCAAAGGCGTGTTCGGTGTAGCCGAGCGCCTCCATCGACTGGTCGGCGTTTTGGATGTATATCTTAATCTCCTCGTTTTTCTTAACGTCGGCAAATGTTACCATACTGTGAATCCTCCCTTTTGAACGCGTTAATTATACTATTTGTCGAAACTTATCGCAATTATTCTAAATGTATGTTTGATCATGATATCTTGTATGTCTATAGTATATCACACACGCAGGCATTGGTACATAGCTCGGCGCGATTATTGCGCGAATTTGCCTGTCCCGCTATACTTTCGGTATATTTTGACAATACTTCTGGCGGAGGAGGTGTGCGGGTGCGGGCTTTTGCGGCTTTGTTTTCTTTTTTATTTAAGCGGGCCTTCTTTGTGGGCGTGATCCTGGTCGCACAGATTTGCCTGCTCGCTTTCTTTATTGTTTTTGCCAGCCAGGAAATTTTTTACGCCTACATCCTCTTTTATCTGATCAGCATTGTTGTGGTGATCTTTATCGTCTCGAACAACGAGAACCCGTCCTTTAAGATCACCTGGATCATCGCGATCATGCTGCTCCCGCTGCTGGGCGGGTTCTTCTACCTGCTATTTGGGAACAAGCGGCTGTCTAAGCGGATCTTGAAAATTACCAACCAATCGCTTCAACAAACACGGGATCAGATGCCCCAAAACACACTGGAGGAAACGCTCTGGGCGCAGTCGCCGAATTTGGCGCTGCAGTGCCGGTATGTCTACAATATGAGCGGCTACCCGGTTTGGGAAGATCACTTTTCACAATACTTTTCAGCCGGTGAGCAGATGTTCGCGCAGATGCTGGCCGAACTGGACAAAGCCGAGCGGTATATCTTCCTTGAGTATTTTATCCTCGCGCCCGGGCAGATGTGGGACGAGCTGTTCGCGGTTCTGGAGCAAAAGGCAAGGACAGGGGTCGAAGTCCGGCTGATGTACGACGACGTGGGCACAATCAACCGCCTGCCCCGCGGGTTTGACAAGGCGATCCGCAAAGCGGGTGTAAAGCTCTGTGTCTTTAATCCTTTCCGGCCACATCTTAGCTCGATCCTCAACCACCGCGATCACCGAAAGCTTTGTGTAATTGACGGCAAGGCCGCCTTTTGCGGCGGAATCAACATCGCGGATGAGTATATCAACCACAAAGAAATCTACGGCCATTGGAAGGACACCGGCGTTTTGATCAAGGGGCCGGCCGTCTGGGGATTTGTTTTCATGTATCTGCAGCAGTGGCAGTTCGCGACCGGGGAGGCCGTTGACTTTTCCCGTTACAAAGCCGAAGATCACACCGGTCTGCCCGCCGCGGGCGGATATCTACAGGTCTTCGGGGACAGCCCGCTTGACCGGGTAAACGTCACCCAGACCGCTTACCACAACATTCTTTCCCGCGCGACCAGGTATGTTTACATCACCACCCCTTATCTGGTTCTCGATTACGAGACCGAGTCGATTCTCTGCGCGGCGGCCCAAAGCGGGATTGATGTGCGGATCATCACCCCCTGCCGGTATGACAAGTGGTATGTGCATATCCTGACCCGGGCGCACTACGCGCGGATTATCCGGGCGGGGGTGCGGGTGTATGAGTACAGCCCGGGGTTTATGCACGGCAAAAGCTATGTGTCGGACGACAAAGTCTGCATGATCGGCACCTGTAACATGGATTTTCGCAGCTTCTTTTTGCACTTCGAGTGCTCGGCCGCCTTTTACGAAAGCGCAACGGTCGGGCAGGTGCGGGACGACTTTCTCGACTGCCTGCGGGTAAGCCGGGAGATCACGCTGGAAGAAAGCCTGAAAGTCTCGCCGGGCGGGCGAGTGCTGCGCTCAATTTTGAAAGTGTTCGCGCCGTTGTTTTAGGCGGCGTTGTCAAGGCATATATGGTTATAGTTAACAAGCGCAAAAAACGGGCGGTCAACCTAGCCGCCCGTTTTACTTTTTTTGCACACTTTACTCATCAATCGCGGCCAGCACAAACGCCCGCATCGCCTGATCCGGGTGGCTGTCTATCTCCGCTTTGAGGACGGGCTCAACGCCGGGGTAAGCTGCGGCAGCGCCCTGCCAAATCCCCCTGGCGATGGTGTCCGCGTGTTTTAGCTCCCCGCACTGTCCGTAAAGCCCGGGGAGCAGGCGGCCGCTCACCACTTCGGCCACTTTTTTCAGGTTTTCCTGCTTTGAGGGCTGCTTGCCCATCTTGAACCCGAACATACCGGGGTTTAGGTCGATGGTCAGAATGTACGCGGCACTTGCATCCCGCACTTCATCTGAAAGGCAGTCGGCCAG
This sequence comes from Oscillospiraceae bacterium, assembly GCA_009784625.1. Classification (GTDB taxonomy): domain Bacteria; phylum Bacillota; class Clostridia; order Oscillospirales; family Ruminococcaceae; genus WRAV01. The sequence goes on from WRBI01000001.1 coordinate 54,249, forward strand.
TGCAAACGCCGTTTCCACTTCGGGGGTTAAAAAAGTCTCGCGATAGGTGCTCACCAGCTGTTTGCCTTTTATGCTGGGCGAACCCGCTGAATAACCCCACAGGCTGAGCAAAAACCAGATAAAGCGGTCGGCGGCCTGCGTTTTCTTTTTGTTCGCGAACGTGTACCGCGCCTCCCACCAGGCCGCGGCGGCCCGGCGGTCAGCCTCGGGGATATGGTCCGCGGTTTCGATCTTTTTTCTGCGCTCTATGGGGTCCGCGATATCGCGCAGTTCCTGCCGGAAACCGGATGTCTGCATGGTCACTCACTCCTTACTGTGGTGTCAATTTATTCTAATCATGGATTTTCACACTACACAATGCGCGTCCGGGTGTTGTCATCTAAGATACAGGTACGCCTCCAGCGCCGCCCCGCCCAGACAGCGGGCCTTGTCCGAAATTGTGTTGACCGATATTTCACACCGCGGGTCCAGGTCGGCCGTCTTCATCCCTTTTGGTATCTGGCCGCCATCGCGAAGCATCCCGCGCAGAAGCCCGGTGAATGGCGCGGTTACCGGAGTCTCATCCACCGTGAAAATGACTTCCCCAGCCTTGACCAGACAGCCGATCTCTTTGTGGGCGATCAGCTTGCCCGCGTGTGGCGCGCGCAGTACACGATCGGCGCTTTTGCCGCTAATCTCACCGGGGAGGCCGGTGTTCGGCATCGCGCATCCATCCAGAATCAGCCGCCCAAGATCGTGGCCGCGCATGGTCTCGATCACCCCGCGCACATCTTTTCCCGCGCAAAATCCCGGGCCAAGCCCGATGGTGACGCCGGCCATATCAATGCGTGTGCCCAAATTTCGCTTGGCCAGTATCGCATCGACCATACAGGCCGGATTGATCTTGTGGATGTATACCCCATCCGGGTCAACCAGCATCGGAACCTCCCCGGCCTGCCAGCAGCCGGCCAATCGGCCGGGGCTGTCTATCCGGCGGGCGACTACATCCTCGACTTTGGCGACGCCGCCGCAGATCGCTTCTGAAAGCGCGACTGTCCGGCGGATGGCGGTGGGCTCAGCCGTCTCCAGCACCGCCACCGGAAATCCCGCCCGCCAAAATTTTTGCACCACCCCGGTGGCCAGGTCGCCGCCCCCCCGGATGAGTATGATCTCGTCAAATTTCATTTACAACGCCTCCCAGTGATCCCGCCGGACGCTACCCAGCAAAAGCTTTTCAAAATATCCCGGCCTCGCTGCCTGTACCGCGTGCAGCAGCAGCCTCGCGCGGATTGCGGTCTCGCCATCCTCAACTTGATTGACCAGCAGGATTTTTCCGCCCACGCTGTTTTTGAACATGCCAGCCGGATTGACAACCATATCCGCCAGCGACCGGATTTCGATCCGCTCCCCTGCCCGAATCCCGGTCAACGCCAGGAACTGCGGCAGATTGTGCACCCATTCATCACCGGCCAATCGGCCGAGCGCGTTTAATGTGACTACCCCGATTGTTTTGTCGACATATTCGGGGATGACCGGCTCATCCGCCCGCCAGCCTTTGCAGGGCTTGCCCCGCGATCCGTCCGCTTCAAGCAGACTCAGGTCGTAGTGTTTTACCAGATCGGCCAATTCGCACGGTGTAAAGGCTTCAAACTTGCCAGTTGATGGATTGAGGATTCCGCGGCAGTCGGCTTTCCCCGCCTGCATCGGGAACATCTTGGTGGTCGGCGAAATGAGCACCCGTTTTTCGGGATAGCTGTCGGCAATCCGGTCAATCAGCGATGTTTTTCCCCCGCACCCAACCACGGCTACAACACAGGGAAAGTCAAGCGCGAGGGCTGTGATTGTCCGCATTCGTTTGTCTCCCTTAGTGAATTTTTCTTGCCAAACCTGACCGGTTGGGGTAGACTTGGGTAAAGGGGGCAGGCGTGTGATGAAAAGTGATATCAGCGGGATTTTGCTGGCCGCGGGGCTTTCTCGCCGGATGGGCGCGGATAAGCTGTTGCTGGAATATGCGGGGCAGACCCTCCTTGCGCGGGCGGTGGCCCTGCTCGGCAGCCTGCCCTGCCGCGAGAAAATTCTTGTGACCACAGCCGGGCGGCTGTCTGCGATTGACCTGCCCGCCGGTATCCGGGCGATCGTCAACCCCAACCCGGGGATCGGGCAAAGTGAGAGTTTGCGGCTTGGACTCGCCGCCGCGGCCAGGCGCAACTACCTGTTTTTAAATGCCGACCAGCCCCGTCTGTACCCGGATGCCCTTGCCCCGCTCTTCACACTGGCCGGCGAGAATCCCGAGAAGATTGTCTTCCCGACTGTCAATGGGCAGCCCTGCCCGCCGGTCTTGTTCCCCGCGGTTTTTCGGGAGGATTTGCTGGCACAAACCGGCGACGCCGGAGGCCGGGCAGTCCGCACAGCCAACCCGGAGCTCTGCCTGACATTTGAAGTGGGCAACCCGGAAGACTTTCTGGATGTCGACACCCCCCAAGACTACAGGCGGATGTCAGTCACTTCGGATATCTTTTAGTATAAAAACAACGCCCGGCTTTGTCAATCACAGGTAAGCCACCTGTCTCGCGCCCACCTCTATTTCTCCCGCCAAGCAAGCTTTTTTTATCCTAAAATATTCATATTTTATCTTGATTTATTTTCCATTTTATAGTATAATTGAACGAGTAATCAATGGGACGTGGGCACGGGTTGAACCGTGCCCTGCATCATTACTTCAGCAGTTAAGGAGGGGAGCTTATGACCAAAGAAGCGCTAAAGAAATTGATCGACACAGCGGCCGGGCGAATCCCTGCTGACCTGGTGATCAAAAACGCCAGGGTGGTGGATGTCTTTGGCGGTGCAGTTACCCAGGGCGACATCGCGGTCTCGAACGGCTTGATCGCCGGGGTCGGGCAATACGAGGGCATGGAAGTAATCGACGCACAAGGCCGCTACGCAACCCCCGGATTTATTGACAGCCACATACATATCGAATCCTCATACCTCACCCCCGAAGAGATCGGCCGTCTGCTTGTTCCCTGCGGCACGACTACAATCGTGGCTGACCCGCACGAGATCGTGAATGTGACCGGCCTGCGCGGGATGGAGTATATGCTGGACGCGGCCGAAGAGACCGCGCTGGACATAAAGTATATGCTGCCCTCCTGTGTGCCGGCCACCTCGTTTGAACACGCGGGCGGCGCGATCGGCGCGAAAGAAATCGCCCAGGCGCTGCGCGACAAGCGAATCCTCGGGCTGGGCGAGTTTATGGATTATCCCGGCGTGATAAACGCAGCCGACTTTGCGCTTGAGCGCTTGCTGGCCGCTCAGGAGGCGGGCGTCCCCATCGACGGGCACGCGCCTCTGGTTACCGGCAAATCGCTCAACGCGTACGCAGCCGGAAAAATCATCACCGACCACGAGTGTACAACGGTGGAAGAGATGCACGAGAAAATCTCAGCCGGGATGTACATCCTAATGCGGCACGGCTCGGCCTGCCACGACCTTGAGCGTCTGCTGGCCGGGGTAACCGCCCGAAACAGTGCGCGCTGTCTGCTCTGTTCGGACGACCGCCAGCCCAAAACCATTCTTGAGCACGGGCACCTCGACTACCACTTGCGGATCTGTGTACAAAAGGGAATTGACCCGGTCACCGCCATTCAGATGGCCACCCTGAACGCCGCCACCTGTTACGGGATGAGTGACCGCGGCGCCATCGCGCCCGGGCGGCGGGCCGACATTACATTGCTGGATGACCTTGTTGCGTTCAAGGCAAGGCAGGTATTCATCGCGGGCAGGCTGATCGCCGAAGACGGCATCTATCTGCCCCAAGTCAGGCAGAGGGATTGCGCGGCTATGCGCGGGCGCTTTTATGTCAAAGGTTTTTCGGCCGACAAACTTAAGCTCAACTTGCACAGCGACAAAGTCAACACAATCGAGTTTATGCCGGGCGGAGTGATGACCAAAAAAAGCGTGGCTGCAATCAAGCGGGACACGCAGGGCGACTTTGTCCGGGATGAAGGCGCGGATATCGTAAAGGTAGCGGTGGTCGAGCGGCATCAAAACACCGGCAACGTGGCGGTCGCACTGCTGCAAGGTTACGGGATTCGTGCCGGCGCGGTGGCGCTGTCCATCGCCCACGACTCGCACAACATTATCACGGCCGGGGTGAGCGACGCTGAGATCGCCTTCGCGGTTGAGACGCTGATCGCGCAGGGCGGCGGGATTGTGCTGGTCAAAGACTTAGAGGTGCTTGAAACCATGCCGCTGCCCATCGGCGGAATTATGAGCGACCAGACCGGCGAGTGGGTGGACGAAAAGCTGGCCTCCATCCACGAGCTTGCGCATGATACCCTGGGTATCAGCAAGGCGGTCGAGCCGGTTATGTCCCTGTGTTTTATGGCGCTGCCGGTTATCCCCGATATCAAGCTGACCGACATGGGGTTGTTCGACGTGCGCAAGTTCGATTTCATACCGCTTGAGGCGGAGTAAATAACAAGGGGGTGTGCTGCCGGTCTGTGTCTAATTGTCCGCTGTCACCATTACGGTTTTTGAGAGGAGAATGATGTTATGGAACTACAAGACATTCTTGCGGCAATAGGTGTCGTATTTAACGGGATACCCATGATGATCTTTGCCATGAGTTACGGGTTTATGGCGGCGCCCACCGCGATCGGTTACGCGATCGGCGCGGGCGGGATGCTGATGACCGGTGCGGTCACGCCGATATCCATTCAGGCGGGGACAATTGCGCTGGTCGGTACAATGGGCAAGCAGATCAGGGAACGGCTGAGCATCGCGCTCTTTGCCGGTTTAATTATGGCGGTGGTCGGGGCTCTTGGCCTGATTCACGTAATCATGGATTTCGCCGGACGCAATGTCGTGCTCGGGATGCAGGCCGGCGTTGGGATTATTTTGGCCAGAGTCGGGATCGACATGATCAAAACCGACCGCTTTGTCGGGCTCATCTCTCTAATCAGCGCACTGGCCGTATACCTGCCCACACAGGATCTGGTCTACACGATCGTGGTCAGCGTAATCGTTTCCAGCAGCGCTTTCCTGTGGAAGAACAAAAAGCCGATGGATATCAATTCCGAAACATATAAGTTTAAAGTGTATAAGCCGGTTCTGAGTTACAACGTGGTGCGGGGTGCGCTTGCGCTGGCCTGTTTGACCATTGGCTCGAACATCGCTTTCGGCAATATCACCGCCGGAATGGGCGGCAACACAGCCAACATCAACCACCTGACCCTTTACTCGGGGCTTGCGAATGTGAGCGCACTGTTTGGCGGCGCACCGGTCGAGTCGATCATTTCGGCTACAGGCGCCGCACCCAACCCGATGATGTCCGGCGTGCTGATGATGCTTCTTTTGGGCGGTATCATGATCGCCGGGCTGTTGCCCAAAATCGCGCGGTATGTACCTATGCAGTCGGTCGCCGGATTTCTGGTGATCATAGGCGCGTTCGCCACACTGCCGGGCAACGCGTTCAACGCCTTTGCGGACGCCGCGCGGCCTGAAATGCTGGGCGCGGGCGTAGCCCTTTTGGTCACCGCACTGACCGACCCGTTTATCGGTCTGGTCGCGGGGGTAGCGATCCGGCTGCTTACCCCGGTGCTTGGGCTGTAGGCAGTTGACAGTTGACAGTTGAAAATTGACAGTTGAGAATTGACAGTTGACAGTGAATGTATCGCTTCGCGATTTATTCATAGCAAAGCGGGCAAGGATTGTTTCCCTGCCCGCTTTGTTGTGTTATCTTTCTTCCCGGAAGTAGTTGACCCCCACATGTGCGGGCGGGCTGTGCTCTTTGATCTGGCGGATGCTGGTGACAATCAACACCAGTATGGTGGCCAGATAAGGGAATTTGTCGTAAATCTGCATCGGGATGCCGAGCGGCAGATAAAAGCGCATGACGGTGAACCCACCGAAGACCAGTGCGCCGATAAACGCGCGGCTGGGGCTCCAAGTGGCGAAGATGACCAGTGCGACCGCGATCCAGCCAAAGCCTTGCACCGAGTTGTGTACCCAAACGCCGGATGTGGTCACCATCGAGATGTACATCCCGCCAAGGCCGCAGATGCCGCCGCCGATACAGGTGGCCAGATACTTATAACGGGTGACGTTGATGCTGGCCGCATCAGCGGTGGCCGGGCTTTCACCCACCGCCCGCAAATTCAGCCCCCAGCGGGTGCGGTTTAGGAAAAACGCAAGCCCAACCGCCAGCGCCACCGCGAGATAAACCAGAATGTTGTAGTTAAACAGCATCGGCCCGAGAATCGGGATATCCGACAGCAGTGGGATGTTCAGGTTGGCAAACCCCTGCCTTGCGCTCAGGCTGATGGTGACAAACCCAACCGGGGAGTTCCGGCCGAAAAATTCGCCGAAAAAGTTGCCGAAGCCAATCCCGAAGATGGTCAGCGCCAGGCCGGTGACGTTTTGTTGGGTGCGCAAGGACACAACCAGCACACTGTACAAAAACGCACCGAACGCGCCCGCCAGAAACGCGAAGATAATCGCCAGCAGGACAGCCATAATCCCGGACATTTCGACGCCTAAGCCAACTTCGAGCAGAAAGACGGCGGCCAGCCCGCTGAGCGCACCCATAAACATCATGCCCTCAACGCCCAGGTTCAGGTTGCCCGACTTTTCGGTCAAAATCTCGCCCAACGTGCCAAAGAGCAGGGGTGTACCGGCCAGCACAGCCGCGTTAAAAAAGTTGATGAACGTATCCACCCCGCTAGCCTCCTTTCACATCGCTGATATTCTTATTGCGGAATATCAGCCGGTAGTTGATAAAGAACTCACAGGCCAGCATAAAGAAGAGGATAATTCCGATCAGCACGGTGGCGATGGTGGCCGGAATCATAAACGTACTTTGAATCCGGATTGACCCGCGCTCAAGGATGGCGATAAAGAACGCGACCAGAATCATAATAATCGGATTCAAGTGGGCCAGCCAAGCCACCGTGATTGCGGTAAAGCCAACCCCGCCGGCCGTGGTCTCGTTCAGGGTAAAGTCGGCGCCCGACACCTGCATAAACCCGACAAAACCGGCAATTCCGCCTGAGATGAGCATGGTGCGCATGATCACCCGACCCACATTGATTCCGGCGTAGCGGGCGGTGTTTTCGCTCTGGCCAACCACGCTGAGCTGATACCCCTGTTTTGAGCGGGAGATGTAAAGATGGACAAGCAAGGTGAGAATTAACACCATCACCCATCCGATGTGAATCCCGAACAGCCGGGGAAGCCGGGCAGAAAGGTCAAACATATCAATGATCGGGAAGTCGTTTTGCGGGCTGCTCCACCGGTCGGCTTGCAGGTAAGTGATAATCCCGAAAGCCACGTAGTTGAGCATGAGGGTGAACAAGGTCTCATTTGTCCCCCACTTAGCGCGGAAGAATGCGGGAATCAGTCCCCACAGCGCGCCGCCAACCGCCGCCGCCAGACCCATTGTGATCAACAGCACAGGGCGGGGTAGATTCTGATGTTGAAAGAGCGCAAAGTAGGTCGCAAAGATCCCGCCCATTAGGATCTGTCCCTCGGCGCCGATGTTCCAAAAGCGCATTTTAAACGCCATACCTACCGCCAAGGCCGCGCCCAAAAGCGGGATCGCGATCCGAACCGTTTCGTTAAAGCCGATCCGGCCGCCAAACGCTGAGTCAAGCATATCCGCGTAAACGGCCAACGGGTTGTGCCCGAGCGCCAAAAAGAGCAAACCGCCCACACAAAGGGAGGAAAGCAATCCGGCCGCGCGGATCAGCCAGGCCTGCGTATGCGGGATGGTGTTTCGCCGCGCGATTCGCACAAACGGCGTCTTGTGTTCGTGTACCGCTGTCTGGCTCACCCGGCGCTCACCTCCTCTCTTGTTTCACCGGTCGAGAACTGGGTCATCAACAGGCCTACCGCTTCTTTATTGGTGGTGGCCGCGTCAACAATTCCGCTGACTTGTCCGCCGCAGAGAACCATAATCCGGTCGGCCAATTCAAGCAGCACGTCCAGATCCTCGCCGATAAAGAGAACTGCCACACCCTTTTGTTTTTGTTGGTTTAACAGATCATAGATGGTGTAGGACGAATTGATGTCCAAACCCCGAACCGGGTAAGCAACGATCAGCACCCGCGGGGCGGATGAAATTTCACGGCCAAGCAGAACTTTTTGAACATTGCCGCCCGACATCCGCCGCACCGGCTTGCTGACGCCGGGGGTGACGATGGCCAGCTGTTCGATCAGCCCTTCGGCCAGCGCGCGGGAACTCTTGCGGTCGCAAAACGGGCCTTTACCCTTATCGTAATAGCGCAGCATAACGTTGTCGGTCATGTCCATGTTGGCGACCAGACCCATTCCCAACCGGTCTTCGGGGACAAAAGCCATGTTCACGCCCAGTGCGCGAATCTCTTTCGGGGCTTTGCCGACCAGCGCAGTTTCCTGACCTGACTCATCGCAAAAAGTGATTTGACCGCTCGCTACCGGATAAAGCCCGGCCAACGCCTCGCACAGCTCTTTCTGACCGCTTCCGGCAATTCCGGCCACCCCAAGGATTTCACCGGCTTTCAGGTTAAAACAAACGTCCTGCAATGCCTTGACGCCGTCCGGGGTCAGGCAGTTAAGTCCTTCGACTTTAAGCCGGTCACACTGGCCTTCACAGACCGGGCGGTCAATTTTCAGATCAATTGAGCGGCCGACCATCATCTCGGTCAGCTCTTTTTGATTGGTCTCGGATGTATTTACGGTGGCGATCGATTTGCCTTTGCGCATGATATGAACCCGGTCGGATACCGCCAACACCTCATGCAATTTGTGGGTGATGATGACGATCGCCTTACCGTCCGCGCGCATATTTCGCAGGGTGACGAACAGGCGCTCGGTTTCCTGGGGGGTGAGTACGGCAGTCGGCTCGTCCAATATAAGGATTTCGGCGCCGCGGTAAAGCACCTTGACGATTTCAACTGTCTGTTTTTCGCTGACCGACATGTTGTATATCTTCTTTTCAGGATCCAGCCCAAAGCCGTAGCGGTCGCTGATCTCGCGGATTTCCTGGGTGTAAGCTTTTCGGTTGAGTACGGGGTTTCCGTCCAGCCCAAGCACGATGTTGTCGGCCGCCGTGAAGATATCCACCAGCTTAAAGTGTTGGTGAACCATCCCGATCCCAAGGTCATAGGCGTCTTTGGGCGAGCGGATGGTCACTTCTTTTCCGCCCACTTCGATCTCGCCGCTGTCCGGGAAATAGATGCCGAACAACATGTTCATCAGCGTTGTCTTGCCGCTGCCGTTTTCGCCCAACAGAGCCAAAATTTCACCCTTGTGCACGTCAAACGAGACATGGTCGTTGGCTACCACCGTGTCAAATGTTTTGACGAGGTTGTGTGTCTGGATTGCAGGCTGCGCTGTGTTCGTATCATTATACAAATGTGTCACCACCTTAACGATTGTTATGTTGCTGCGCTTTTTTAGTCTCTGGAATTTAACATAAGCAGTTCTGGGGGCTGGAGGATTCGGCAAAGCGGACAAACATAGACGATGGGGTTCCACCGTGACATCAATAAGTGGCTGAGCGGTATTTGAAAGACAGGCTGTTTGCCTCCGGCAGAAAAGAAACCTCTGCGATTGCTGCTATACTTGTGCAGTTGCCTTTTATAATCGCGGCTTTCACTCCGTTCAGGACACATTCCCACGCGTGTTCACAGCCGGCTATATTCGGAAGATAGCCTTTTGCGATCTCGATAATCGCGTCGGCTGTACAGCGCGGAGAAACGATTTGAACGGTCTTTGTATGATCCTCCACATCATCGGCCATACAGACAGAGTCCCGGATAAGCTTGACCTGAATCTTTGACATTTGACAGTTCCACATTTCTCCTGTTGTTGTGAAATGATCGCTGGGAATGGGTAGGGCGGGCTGCCATTACCGATTTCCATCTGCCACTTCTTTAAATAGGGTGCAAAGAGAGGCCGGCAAACAGCCTCTCTTTGCAAGGCTGAGTAACTATTCGATGACTGTGATGCCTTGGATGATATGGTTCCATGAGGGGGCGGATTGGCGCTCGATCCACTCTTCGCCGTCGGCGAGGATCTGGTTGCCTTCGTTGTCATAGATCGGGCCTACAAAGAGATTCCGGCCGGCGCGGATGTCGCCCTCGGCGGCGGCGATGGCTTCGGCGGTTCCGTCCACAACCGTGTTCGGGTTAAGGGCAGACAGCAGAACCATCCCCTCATTCATACCGGCGAGGAAGTCGGTTTGTACGTCCTGACCGGCCACCAGCAACTCAACGGCGTGGTTGAGGTAAACGCTCCAGTCAAACATGGGCGAAACCAGAACCGCGTCGGGAGCCGCGGGAATCATGTTGTTGTTGTAGCCGACGCTCCAGACGCCGTTGGCTTGAGCGGTGGTCTGGGCGGCCGGGCTGTCGGCGTGCTGGCCGATGACGTCTGCGCCGCGGTCAATCAGCGCTTGTGCGATTTGAGATTCAAGGGTGGGGTTATTCCAGGCGTTCATGAACATGACATACATGGTCACGTCCGGGTTAACCGAAAGCGCGCCCTTGTAGAAAGCGGTAAAGCCGGTGATAACTTCGGCAAAAGGATGGGCGGCTACAAACCCGAGCACGTTGGTCTCGGTTCTGAGGCCGGCGGCAATCCCCGAAAGGTAGCGGGCCTGAGACATGTTGCCGAAATAGTTGTGGAAGTTGGGCAGGTTGTTGTCCAGGGCAAGGTCACCGGTCGCGTGGAAGAACTGAACGTCCGGGAACTCACGGGCGGCTTCAAGCATGTGCGGGCCGTGGCCGAAGCTGGTGGCGAAGATGGCGTCCGCGCCCCACTCGATCGCTTCGAGGATGGCGGTATCGGCCGGGCCGCCCGGGGCGATGTTAAAGAAGTTGCGCACTTGGTCTTCCCCAATCCGGTGGTGGATCATCATGTCGGTGGTGCCGCGGTGCTGGCGATAGGTGTAACCCATGTCGGCCGCATCGCCAACGTGGATAAACGCAAGGCGGATGGTCTCAAAAGTCAGGCCGCTGTCACCGGCGGGGGCGTCTGCCGCAGGCGCAGGCGCGTCACCGGCAGGGGCGGCGGGGGCGGCCGGGGCAGGGCTTGGGCCACAAGCGGCCAACAGGCCAAGGATGGTCAGCGCAACAACCAGCAGAATCAGCTTTCTCTTCATCGTTTTTGCTCCTTTACTCACTCGTTATATTTTTTCTTACAATAACAACCGTGGATTGGACAATCGTGTGCGTCGGCTTCACCCCCTGTTCCTTTCGCTGACAAGCGAAACTATATCCCGTTCACATCCAGAAAATCGCGAACCAGATTTAAACAAACATCTTTGCGGTACTCAACCCCGACCCTGCCGCGGATTGGGACGATTACTTGATCTATGGCGGCCAGATAGTCCTGCCGCAGTGCTTTGGCCTGAGTCAGCGTTTTTCCGGTCAGCATCGCGTCGATCTCAGCCGGGCGGAGGATGACGTCGCTGACCGCGCCAAAAGCGGTGGCACAGTGGCGGATCACGCCGTCCCGCACATCTAAAATTCCGGCGAACGCCACCCGCGAGATGGCCAGCGCGTTTCGCGCGCCGACTTTTGTGTAATAGTAGTTGTCAAGGTTCTGCCGTGGGATAAGCACCTCGGCAATGATCTCGTCCCGGCGCAAAGCCAGCTTTTTTCGGCCCAGATAAAACTCTTTTAGTGGCAGCATCCGCTCACCATCCTCGCAAACCAGGCGCACGAGCGAATCGGTGACCATAAAGATCAGCGCGCTGTCGGCTTTGGGAGAGCCGTTGCCGATGTTGCCGCCAATACTGCCTATATTGCGGATGGCGGGGGCGGCGATCTGCCCGCAAGCCTCTTTCAGGATTTTCGGGGTCAGCGGATGGTCGATCAGGTCGGAAAAGGTGCAGGCCGCACCAAAGCGTATGTACTGCGCATCTTGTTTAATCTCTTTGAGCTCGGGGATTTTGTGCAAAAACAGATAGCTTGCGTCTTCTTTTGCCTCGACCATCAGGTCGGTGCCGCCGGTGTAAAGGGTCAGGCCGTGGGCTTTGCGAAGCTTTAACGCCTCAGCCAAGGTTGTGGGTGCAAAACTCTTTACCACAGTCCATCCCCCTCCTTTGCCGCCATGTCGATTGCTTTTATGATCGGGCCGTAGCCGGTACAGCGGCAGATATTCCCCGATATCCCCTCGCGGATTTCGTCTTCGGTCGGATGCGGATTCGCGCTCAGCAGACATTCGGCGGCCAGCACCATCCCCGGGATGCAAAACCCGCACTGTACGGCCGAAACCGCTTCAAACGCTTTGTCGAGCGCCGCGAACCGCTGTGTCTCGCGGTATCCCTCAATGGTTGTGACGTTTGCGCCCTCCAAACTGCCCATGGCCACCAAGCAGGAGTTTGTCAGTTTTCCGTCAATGATGACCGCACAGGCACCGCACTCGCCTTCTTTGCACCCGCACTTTGTGCCGGTCATCTGCCACTCGCCGCGCAAAACATCCAGCAGGCGTCCGGCGGGGCTGCCCGCGTAGTTGACCTCTTTGCCGTTCAAGTTAAACACTGACATCAGCGATTCACCTCCCGCAAATGGTTCATGACATCTTCGGGCAAGAAGGGCGCTTTGCCCAGTTTTGTATCCAAAGCGTTTTCAATGGCCGCAATCGTAGCCGGCGCACCGCCTACGTGAGGCAGTTCCCCTCCGCCCTTGGCGCCAAACGGGCCGCCCGGATAATCTTCGACATGCAGCAAAATCTCAAGTTTTGGCAAATCCATTGCGGTGGGAATCATATAATCGCTAAATGTGTTGTTGCGGATTTTACCTTTTTCGGCGGTTATCTTTTCCATCATCCCGTAGCTCAGGCTTTGAACAAAGCCGCCCTCCATCTGCCCGCGCAGGATATTCTCATCAATCGGTGTACCCGCGTCAAACGAACCCCAGCCGCCGACCAGCTTAATTGCGCCGGTATAGGTGTCGATCTCGACCTCAACGGCGTTAACCGCCCACGAATAAGTCGGGTAAGCGTCCCCGCTGAATGTTTTGATGTCGAAGGGGATCATAAATTCCGGGTGCTTGTAGTGTTCTGTAACGGTTTGTTCCTCGCCGTCTTTCCACTCGTCTTTCAGGCGGACCGCGGCTCTGCGGATCAGCTCGCCGACCACCATAACCGAACGGGAGGCAACCGTCGGCCCCGAATTGGGCACCCTGTCCGTGTTCGGCATGGTCAGGATAATTTTGTCGTGGGGCAAATCGAGTGTTTCCGCTACAATTTTTGTAAAAGCAACAAACAGGCCCTGGCCCATGTCGGTATTGGCGGTGAGGATTTCGACATTGCCGTCTTTGTCTTTGTGCAGCCGAGCGACCGACTTGAGCAGGTCGCGCTCGGCGCTGCCGGTAAAGCCGCCCCCATGAAAGACCGCTGACAGGCCAATCCCTTTGCGGTAACGGCCGGTCTGGTTTTGGTAAGCGGCCCGCTTGGCGCGGTAATCGCTGGCTTTGAGCACGGCGTCAACCATCGGCGCGATCGGCACCGGGAAGTGGTACTTCCCACCGGTTGAGGTGGAATCCCCCTGTTTGGCGAGGTGGGCCAGCTTGAAATCGACCGGCTCGAGCCCCAGGTTTTTGGCGACATGCTCCATCATCATCTCAACGGCAAAGAAAGTCTGCGGGCCGCCAAAACCACGGAACGCGCCGTTGGGCACATTGTTTGTCTTGCGCGACTGGCCGTGTACTTTGAGATTGGGCACATTGTAAATGCCCGGCGCCCCGATAATCCCCCGTTGCAGGACAACCGGGCTCATGGTGGTGTACGCACCCGCATCGTAGAGCACTTCAATCTCCATAGCGGTCACCTTGCCGTCCTTGACCGCGACTTTGTAATTGCAAAAGGATGGATGCCGCTTGCTGGTGCACTCGATGTCTTCTTTCCGGTCAAAAATAACGCGAACCGGCTTACCCGCTTTGTGGGCGGCCACCGCCACCTGACAGGCCAAAATGGACGGGTAGTCTTCTTTTGCGCCAAACGCGCCGCCGATCACATCCTGCGCCACGCTCACATCCTCCGGCCGGCAGCCGAGTGCGTGTACCAGCGCCTTATGCACGTAATACGGACATTGAAGCGAGCCGTGCACATGTATTTTTCCGTCGCTGCTCCCGGCGATCAGCCCGTTGGTCTCCATGCACATGTGCTCTTGAAGCCCGGTCTCGAAGTCCTCTTCAAAGATGTGGTCCGCCTGTGCAAAGGCCGCGGCCGTATTGCCTTTCTCATACGCGTAGTCAAAGAATACCACATCCGATTCACGCGCGTCAAATGTCGGCTCAAGCATTTCGTACTCGATTTCGACCTCGCCGGCCAGCCGGAGAACCTCCCGCTCGTCCGGCCCGCAGAGCAAACCGATGGGGTCGCCGATATGCTCGACCGTCTCGCCGGCAAAAACCGGCGTATCCTGCACAATCATCAGCACCTCGTTTGTGCCGGGTACGTCATTTTTATCCACGTAACAATAGCCGTCCGGCAATGTGGGCAGCTTGACGTTGGCCACTTTGGCCCGCGGCACACTTGAGCGCACCATCCGGCCGAACAGGATGCCCTCAGTCGGGCAGTCACAGACATACATCGCCTGCCCGCGCATTTTTTCGCCGTGGTCTTTTTTGGGGATCGACCTGCTGATCGATTTCAATACGTAACCCTCCTCTATTGGATTTTATAACCTCGAACATACTTATCGCGAATCTGGCTGTCTTCTGAAAGGTATATGATTCGGGCCAGCCGGTCTTCGATCGAAAGGGTTCTGATTGTCGCTAAGTCGGTGTCGTCGATCACCACCGCGTCAAACTCGTAACCCGGCTCAAAGCTGCCGACTTTGCCAAAAAAAGCTCCGCCGCCCAATGTACCGAGGTAAAAGGCTTCGGGGACAGTCAACGGCGTATCGTTTTGGTCAATCAGCCGCCAATAGAGCTTGGAGGCCTGAATCGCGTCGCTCATCGCGCGAAAGATGGATGCGTGACAACCGCCGGCCACGTCGGTACCCAACCCTACCCGAATCCCGCGCTGAAGAAATCGGCGGACGGGCGCGATTCCCGAAGCGAGGTTGGTGTTCGATTGGGGACAGTGGGCGACAAACACACCGTTGTCGCGAAGCAATGCTTCTTCTGACCCTTTTGACCAGACACAGTGCGCCATAATTGTGGGCGTGCTTTCTCCGCCGAACAGTCCAAAGCTGTTGTAAACCTGGCCATAACCGCCCGATTCCGGGTGAAGCTCACGTACCCAAGCGATCTCGCTGTGGTTTTCAGACAGATGGGACTGCACCGGCAGCCCGTGCTCTTTTTGCAGCTCTTTCAGCCCGCGCATCAACTCACTCGAACATGTGGGCACAAACCGCGGGGATAAGATGGGTGATGTGTTCTTAAGCTTGCCTTTGGTGCGCGCAATCCACTCGCCGGTTGCTTTGACAGACTCTTCGGTCTCTTCGCGCAGGTAGTCGGGGCTGTTGCGGTCCATGTTCAGTTTTCCGACATATGTAACCAGCCCGGCGGCGTCAAGTTTTTCCATCAAAAGTTCGGTTGCCTGGGGATGTATGGTAGCGAAGACACCGGCGCGTGTGGTCGCGCCCCGCTTTAAAGCGTCCGCAAATATGCCGTAAGCCCGTTCGGCGTGCGCTAAATCGGCGAACTTAGCCTCTTCGGGGAATGTGTAGGTCTTCAGCCAGTCGAGCAGCTCAAGATCCATCCCCAAGCCGCGGTAAGAGTATTGCGGCGCGTGAATATGTAAGTCACACAGACCGGGGATGATCAGGCAATCGCCGTAATCGGTCAATGGAAAGCCGCGGTATTGCTCAGGTATTTCGGCAAAAACACCGGCCGACTCGCCGTCCTTGCAGATTAGATAGCCCCGCTCGACACTGGCCAGCGTGGTCACAGACTTGCTGTAACATATATTGCCGGCGAGAATTTGATTCATATGGCGTCGTCCTCCTGTAATCGCAACAAAACTACCGAAAAGGCTTCCGGTAAAGCTGCTGCAAACGGGTGGTCACACCCGGTTTGCAGCAGCTTGTAGACAACCATTTGCGGTAGTTTGTAGAAACGCTCGACCATATTACGAGCATATACAAGCCGGCCCAATATTCAGTTAAGTTCGCATGACTTTAGTATCATTATACATAAGGCACTAAATTTGTCAATCGATGACGCGAAAATTTATCGCTTTGTCACCATTTGTCATCAGATCGTGAGATGTGTGGCTTTTGCGGCGGCCTTGATAATCCCGCTAACATCTGCGGGCAGGGCACCCGCGCTCTGATAATCGGCGACTTTGCCGTCCAGCCGGGCACGCACCTTGCCGCCATCCAAAAGCAGGAATCCGGGGTTTTCGCTGTCCGCAAAATCTTCGGCGTTGGCGTACATGGTCAGCTTTTCCTTGTAGGGCGCGCTTGAATAGGGGCAGAAAACCTCACAGTTTCCACATTCGTTGCACAGGTAATCCAGATGTACGATCTGTGCGCGGCCGTCTACATCCAGTGAGATGTTCGCGCGGTTGGGGCAGACATCCACACAGCACTCGCAGACAGTGGCGCACTCAAGGCAGCGCTCAGCCTGACAAACGCTTGAGCCCACGCACTGCAGCACACCTTTTTTCGCGTGGGCAGGCTTCGGGTCGGGGTTGACGTTGAGACCGGCGTACTTGTCAAAGCTGACCCCGGCGATGGCTGTGGCCGCTTTGGCCGCATCAGCGATGGCTTCGGCGACGGTGGCCGGGCCGCGCATTGCGTCGCCAATCAGGTAGACGCCCGCTTTCGCACTGCTCTCAAGGGTTTCTGGATTGATGGCGGCAGCTTTTCCGCCGCTGGTTAGTCCAAGTTTTTCGAGCAGATCGGTTTCGACCCCGTCGCCGATGGCTGAAATGAGTGTGTCAACCGCGACTTCGACTTTCTTACCGGTTGAAACAGGGCGGCGGCGACCCGAATCATCGGGCTGGCCAAGTTCCATCTGCTCGCAGACCAGCTTGCCGCTGTTTAGATTTATGGGCGCAAGCAGTTCGAGGAAGCTCACGCCGTCTTCAATGGCCAGTTCAAGTTCTTCGCCGTCGGCGGGCATATATCTCTTTGTACGGCGATAAACCAGCGATACGTTCTTGACCCCGGCCACCCGTTTGGCCGCGCGGGCGGCGTCCATTGCGGTGTTTCCGCCGCCGACCACCGCAACGTTTTCGCCAAGCACAGGCGGCTGACCGGCTTTTAACTTCTCCAAAAACTCAAGTGCGCCGATGGCACTGCCCGACTCAAGCGCAAGCTGACCGGTTTTCCACGCACCGACCGCCACAATGATTTTCTCAAACCCATCGGATTTGAGGGCATCCAGGCTCTCAACTTTTGTACCAAGTTTAAACTCTACGCCCATCGCTTTGACCAGCGCGATATCTTTTTGGATGGCTTCATCGCCAATTCTAAACCCGGGGATGACCTGCGCGACTACGCCGCCAAGGCTATCCCGCTTTTCGAACAGGACAACTTCCCAACCGGCGCGGGCCAGAAAGTATGCGGCCGACAGACCGGCAGGGCCGCCGCCGACCACAGCGGCTTTGCCGCCTGTTTTGGCCGAAGGCTTGATCTCAGCGAGCAGCGCATCATATCCGGCTTTGGCCGAGTCCAGCTTGACCCCGCGGATATCCACACTGGCGTCGTAAAAGTCACGGGTGCATTTATCCATACACCGGTGAGAGCAGATTGTACCGGTGATAAACGGCAGGGGGTTGCGCTCGGTAATCACCCGCATGGCTTCGAGGTATTTGCCCTCACCCGCCAAGCGCAGATAAGCCGGAACATCCTGCCCGAACGGGCACCCGTCGGTGCAGGGGGCGGCAAAGCAGTCGGCCAGCGGAACCTTGGCGCTCATCTTTCGAACAGGCGGCTGCCCGGCCGGTTTGCGGTAGAGCGGGTCGGTCAGCGCACTCTCAACCAGCGCGGACACTTTGCCTAAATCCACCCCGGCAAACGGCTTATAATCACAGGCCGCCATCTTTTCGGCAATCTGCCAAAGCCGCCCGTAGCCGCCCGGTTTTAACAGGGTGGTCGCCAATGTAATCGGCCAAATGCCCGCGTTGTAAATCTCGGCAATATTGTGAATATCCGCGCCGCCGCTGTAGCTGATCCGCAGTTTGCCGTCAAAAGCTTTGCTCAAGCGGTTGGCGACTTCAATCGAAAGCGGGAAGAGCGAGCGGCCGGACATGTACATTTCCTCGCCGGGCAATTCACCCGCCGCGATTTTAACCGGGAATGTGTTGGTCAACTTTACGCCAAACTCAAGGGAAAGGCTGTCGGCCATTGCCTGCAAGCGCTCCAGCATAGGCACCGCGTCGGCGAACTGCAAGTCAGCTTTAAAGTGGTGGTCGTCAAAAACCAGATAGTCAAAACCGAGCGCGTCCATCGTCTCGCGGGCGTACTCATACCCTAACAGGGTGGGGTTGCACTTGATGAATGTGTGCAACTTCTTCTCGCTGAGCAGGTAGCTGGCAATCCGCTCAATCTCCTGGGGCGGGCAGCCGTGCAAAGTTGACAGGGTAATCGAACGGCTGACCTGTGGACTGATCGCCTCAATGTACGCCGCATCCACGTTTTTGAAGCTGGCGAGATTGTCAAGTACCCAAGCTTTACACTCCTGCCAAATGGCGGTGTTCTCAGCATTTTTAAGCCCTTCGATATAACTGTCGATCTTCTCTGATTTAATCCCTTCCAGGTCGTAACCCACGCTCATGTTGAAGATGAACCCGTCCGGATCGCCAAGCCCCAGCTCTTTGCTGAGCAGTTTGAGCGCGAACCAGCCTTTGGTGTATTCTTCAAGCGCTTGAGGGACATACAGTTCAGTCGACCACTCGACGTTGTAGCCCTCATCATTGGCCGCAATACACGGCCGCGAGATGCACGCTTGCAGCTCGGCGCCGTCCATTTTTTGCACGGTCTTGACTTCAAAGAACCGGCTGCCCGCAATGTAACTGGCGATTAGGTTTTGGGCAAGCTGGGTGTGCGGCCCGGCCGCCGGGCCAAACGGCAGCTCCAGTTTTTCGCCGAAAAGGGGCAGTGTCTTTCCGCTTTTGGCGGCGTAGAGTTTGTCGACCCCAAAGATCGCGCCCGTCTGCTTGTATTCGGTCAGCGCCCAATTCATCAGCCGCCCGAATGGAATTTGCCGCATTTGTTCGCTCATGTTTGCACGCTCCCTTATCTTGAATTGATTCGCTTGCCAAGGTCAGCCGCCCGCTCGCGGCATTTCGCCATGATCGCTTCGGCGTCGATTCCGACCAGCTTGCGGTTTTTCATCTTGACCTGACCATTTATTATGGTGTGTACCACCGCACGGCCGCTCATCCCAAACAGGATGTGGCCGTCGCAGTTGTCGGCGCTCATCGGGGTGTGCGGGTCGTAATCGCAGACAATCACATCAGCCGCCGCGCCCGCTTCGAGCACACCCAGTTTGGTTTTGAACATCCGGCCCGCGATGGCCGCGTTGTTGTAAAAGAGCATCTGCGGCACTTCGCCCCAAGCCGCGCCCGGGTCGGCGAGCTCGTGTGAGTGAATGACTTTGGCCACTTTTTCCGATTCGAACATATCCTGCGTGTAGCCGTCGGTGCCGAGGCCGAGCAGGATCCCCCGCTTCATCATCTCCATGCAGGGCGGAATCCCCACCGCGTTGCCCATGTTGGATTCGGGGTTGTGCACAACCATTGTATTTGTCTCTTTGATGATGTCCATTTCAATTCCGTTCACGTGGATACAGTGGCCGGTTACTGTGTTCTCGCCTAGGATACCATTGTCGTGCAGGCGGTTGATCACCCGTTTGCCATATTTTTTCAGGCTGTCGTAAACATCGGCCATCCCTTCGGCCACGTGAATGTGGAAGCCGATCCCGTCCGGTGTGTTTTCGCGGCAGAGGGCAAGGGTGCTGTCGGAAAGGGTGAACGACGCGTGCATCCCCATCATCCCTTTGACCATGTCGGTGTCGTCAGCCATCGCGTAGCGGATGAACTCGGCGTTTTCGGCCACCGCTTCTTTCATTTTCACTTCGCCGTCCCGGTCAGAGACTTCGTAGCAAAGGCTGGTGCGCACACCCAGTTCTTTGGCGGCGTCGGCGATCGCGAACAGGCTGCCTTTGACCTCGCCGTAGCTTGCGTGGTGGTCGAGTACGGTAGTAGTTCCGTTTTTGATGCAGTCGATGTAAGTGGCCATTGCGCTGTATTTTGTGTCTTCAAGCAGCAGATGGCGATCGATCGTCCACCAAAGCCCGTCCAGAATTTCAACAAAGTTGCTGGGTGCGTACCCGTTGATCGAGAGGCCGCGGGCGAACGCGCTGTAAATATGGCCGTGTGCGTTGATCATCCCGGGCATAATCAGCCCGCCCTTTGCGTCAATTTCCTCACTGCCGGGATATTTGGCACGCAAAGCCGCGGCCTCTCCCACCTCTTTGATCAAGCGGCCCTCTATAGCTACACAACCGTTTTCGATCAGGCGGTTGCTTTCTCCGCGGGTGAGTACCCTGCCGTTTGTTACCAGTAGCATATGTTTCCTCCTTTATAGTCGCCGGCCATGTTTTTGGGGAACAAAAAATGCCGCACATCCCCGCAGGAATGCCCGGCCCGTGCGCGAAGCACTCCGTTACAGCCAGCATAATTCCGTATCAAGTTTAGAGCTATGACTGATTGATGACAGTATAGCACAACAAAATTAAAAGAATCAATACTGCGCCAATAAGTTTGTGCAAAACAGCTAGCTAAAAAATATTTTTTTGTGCTAAATTAAAGTTGAAGTTTTGTATTTTCTGTGTTAACCTATATTCAGGATATTGGCAGGATAAAATAAAGCAAACATTATTTTGGAGGTGCTGAGTGTGATAGACTTATCGATCAACAAAGAAACCCTGAAACGCAACATAGCCAAAGCGAAAGAGAACGGTGTAATTGTCCCGACTTTTAAGCAGATGCGCGACCCGGACAAACATGTCCCCGAAAAGATCAAGGCAAAACTCAAAAGTGTCGGCCTGTGGGATTTGAGCCCGCTAAACCTGTTCCGCATCACTTGGAAGAATGAGAAAACCATGAGCGGCGGGCTGTATGGCGGGCCGAACTTTATCGAGCTACCCTCCAAACTGACCGGCGTTGACGCCCGGATCATCTGCATGGTCGGCAAGTACTTCCCGACCGGCTGTCACAAAGTCGGCGCGTCTTTCGGCTGCCTGGCCCCCCGCCTGATCACCGGCCAGTTTGACGCCTCCACCCAAAAGGCGGTCTGGCCCTCGACCGGCAACTACTGCCGGGGCGGCGCGTTTAACTCAAAGCTTCTGGCCTGTGAGTCGGTCGCAATCCTGCCAGAGGGGATGAGTAAAGAGCGGTTCGAGTGGCTTTCGACCATCGCGGGCGAAGTCATCGCAACCCCGGGCACAGAGAGCAACGTCAAAGAAATTTTTGACAAAACCAACGAGATCCGCGCCACCCGCCCCGACTGTTTGATCTTCAACCAGTTTGAAGAGATGGGCAACTATATGTGGCACTGGAATGTAACCGGCAACGCCATCGCCGAAGCGTTTGAAAGCTTGAAGATCGAGGGCGGCAACTTTGCCGGTGTCTGCCTGACTTCCGGCTCGGCCGGAACGATGGCCAGCGGCGACCGCCTCAAACAACTTTACCCCTACAGCAAAATCGCGGTTGGCGAAGCCCTGCAATGCCCGACCATCCTGAACAACGGGTTTGGCGACCACAGGGTCGAGGGCATTGGCGACAAGCACATCCCCTGGGTACACAATGTAAAGAACACCGACATGGCCATTGCGATTGACGACAACGACTCGATGGCCCTCCTCCGCCTGTTTAACGAGCCGGCCGGCAAGGCCTACCTCAAAGGTGAAGTCGGGATGAGCGACGCTGAGATCGACGCGCTGGCTTACATGGGCATTTCGGGGATCACCAACATGCTTTGCGCCATCAAGTTCGCCAAATACTATGAGCTGACCAGCAAAGATGTTGTGGCCACCGTGCTCACCGACTCGGTTGAGATGTACGGCTCACGCGTTGAAGAGATGCGCGCCGAAGAGGGCGAATACAGCAGCGTAAAAGCGGCGGTCGACTACGCGGCCAGCCTGCGCGGTGCGAGAACCGACAACCTGATCGAGCTGACTTACCCCGAGCGCAAGCGGGTACACAACCTCAAGTACTACACCTGGGTCGAACAACAGGGCAGAACCGCAAGTGATCTGAACGACCAGTGGTACGATCAGGAGAAAGCGTTCGTCAGCGTACAAAAGCAGACCCAGCAGGTTGACGACCTGATCAACGAATTTAACGAAGAGACCGGGCTGCTCAAAAGCCTGTAACTAAGGGGGGCTTTCTGTGGCCAAAACACCGCTGTGGATCAAGAACAACGTCCCGCCCTCCGACTGCTCGAAAAGCCTTGGGCTGATGGAGGTTGAGACCATAGGCAAAGTGCGCGACTTCCACAAAACCTTTGAGGAGTACGCACCCACCCCGCTTGTGGCGCTGGACGCGCTGGCAAAAGAGTTCGGGGTCGGCGGAATCTACATCAAAGACGAGTCGCCGCGGTTTGGGCTGAACGCATTCAAAGGCTTGGGCGCATCCTTTGCGCTGGCCGCGTTTATCGCCCAAACGGTCGGCTGTTCGGTCTGGGATCTGGACGCGAAGACCATGACCTCCCCTGAAATGCGCGAAAAGCTGGGTGACTTCACTTTTTACGCCACCACCGACGGCAACCACGGCCGGGCGGTTGCTTGGGCGGCCACCAAGATCGGGCAAAAGTCGGTCATCTACATGCCCAAGGGCTGCCCGGAAGTCAAGCTTGAAAACATCAAAAAAGAGGGCGGACAAGGGTTCATCACCGACCAGAACTACGATGACACCATCCGCGCCACCGTCGAGCTGGCTGAAAAAACACCCCGGGCCGTCATCGTGCAGGACACCGCGTGGGAGGGGTATACCGACATCCCCGGCTGGATTATGCAGGGCTACGCCGTCATGGCGCTCGAAGCCTGCGACCAGCTGAGGGAACAAGGGGTCAAACCCACTCACATGTTCATTCAAGCGGGAACCGGCGCGTTCGCCGGCTCGGCCCAAGGGGTTGTCGCCAACTACTACGGCAATGACGCACCCACCACATTTGT
This sequence comes from Oscillospiraceae bacterium, assembly GCA_009784625.1. Lineage (GTDB taxonomy): Bacteria > Bacillota > Clostridia > Oscillospirales > Ruminococcaceae > WRAV01. The sequence continues at coordinate 77,351 of WRBI01000001.1, forward strand.
GGTCGAGCCGCCGGCGGCTGACTGCTACTACCGCACAATCAAAAAAGGCGATGGCAGCGTGGTCAACGTCAGTGTGGACGACTACACCATCATGCAGGGGCTTGCCTGTGGTGAGCCAAACCCGATCTCGTGGGACATCCTGCGCAATAAGAGCAGCTACTTTGTGGTGATCGAAGACGAGCTGGCCGCCCGCGGGGTGCGTGTGCTGGGCAACCCGCTTCCGGGGGATGACCGGGTGATCTCAGGTGAGTCGGGCGCGTCAGCCATGGGCTTTCTGACCGAACTGCTGACCAGCCCGGAAATGGCTGAGCTTCGCAAAGAGGCCGGGATCGACAAGGACTCGCGCATCCTGCTCTTTAGCACTGAGGGAGACACAGACCCTGAAAACTACCGCAAAATTGTCTGGGAGGGCCTGTACCCGTCCGTCTAAAAGCCTGCGGTCAATCGCCGGTTCCAATCAGGGGGCAAACAAATGGAAACAGAATATATAAAAGGGATGCTTGCGCAGATTGCCAAAGCCTTGTCGGTACAGTTCGGCAGCGACTGTGAAGTCGCTGTGCACGACTTGACCAAAGGGGATAAACATACCTTGTTCGCCATTGAAAACGCCCACGTAACCAAACGCAGAATCGGCGATGACGCCAGCACAATCGTCTTGGACGCGCTTGAACACAAAGACAGCGCGACCGACAATTTAAGTTATCTGACCCGCACGGCGGATGGCCGGATGCTCAAGTCGTCCTCCATCTATATCCGGGACTCTGATGGTGAATTGATCGCGCTGCTCGGCATCAATTACGACATCACCCAGTTTTGCAACACCCGCTCGGTGCTCGGGCAGTTTGTTTCGGTCGAGCAGGAAAAGCGGGAAAGCGAAATCAGCGTGATATCACCCAACGTAAACGATCTGCTCGATCAGCTGCTCGATGAATCGTGGGAACATGTCGGCAAAAAACCGGTAGCCCTGATGAGCAAAGAGGATAAGACCAAAGCGGTGCAATACCTTGACCAGCGGGGCGCCTTCCTGATCAAAAAAGCGGGGGACAAAGTCACAAAGTTTTACGACATCTCAAAGTATACCCTTTACAATTATTTAGACAGTGAACCGACCGATCAAACACAAGCCAAATAGACAAAGTGAAAGGATGATCAACCATGGATTTTGAAAAGATCAAACAGGCGGCACAGGGGTACGAGGCGGCTATGACCAAGCTGCTCCGTGATATGGTCAAGTTCCCGGGCGAGAGCTGCAACGAAAAAGCCAAAGTAGACCGGGTGGCACAGGAAATGAGAGACTTGGGCTTCGACAAAGTCGAAATCGACGGGATGGGCAATCTGCTCGGCTTTATGGGCACCGGTAAAACCCTGATCGCCTACGACGGCCATATCGACACCGTCGGCGTCGGCAACATCAACAACTGGACTTTTGACCCCTACGACGGTTATGAGAACGAAACCGAAATCGGCGGGCGCGGGGTCGCCGACCAGGAGGGCGGAATCGTCTCGGCGGTTTACGGCGCAAAGATTATGAAAGACCTCGGGATGTTGACCGACAAATACCGGGTCGTTGTCACCGCCACCGTTCAGGAAGAAGACTGCGACGGCCTTTGCTGGCAGTACATCATCAAAGAGCACGGTGTCAAGCCCGACTTCTGTGTTCTGACCGAGCCGACCGACGGCGGCATCTACCGCGGCCAGCGCGGCCGGATGGAAATCCGCGTTGACGTCAAGGGAATTTCCTGCCACGGCTCTGCCCCTTACCGCGGCGACAACGCGATCTACAAGATGGCCGACATCCTGCAAGACGTGCGCGCGCTCAACAACAACGGCGCGGGTGAGAGCACCTCTGTCAGAGGGCTTGCAAAAATGTTGGACGAGAAGTATAATCCTGAGTGGAAAGAAGCCAGATTCCTGGGTCAAGGTACCATCACAGCCAGCGAAATCTTCTTCACTTCGCCCAGCCGATGCGCGGTGGCTGACTCCTGCGCCGTATCCCTTGACCGCCGGATGACCGCTGGCGAGACTTGGGAAAGCTGTCTGGAAGAAATCCGCCAGCTGCCCGCTGTCAAGAAATACGGCGATGACGTCAAAGTTTCGATGTACGAGTACAGCCGCCCGGCTTACACAGGGCTTGAGTACCCGATCGAGTGCTACTTCCCGACCTGGGTCATCCCCGAAGACCACAAGGTCACCAAAGCGGTTGAGGAAGCGTTCATCGGCCTTTACGGCAATCAGCGTTTCGGCACAAAAGACACCCTTGAAATGCGCCGCGCCCGCCCGCTGACCGACAAGTGGACATTCTCGACCAACGGCGTTACCATTATGGGCCGCAACGACATTCCCTGCATCGGCCTTGGCCCGGGCGCAGAAGCCCAGGCCCACGCCCCGGACGAAATGACCTGGAAGCAAGACCTCGTCACCTGCGCGGCCGTTTACGCGGCCATCCCGACCGTATACACAAAATAACACAATATAAAGGAGCAAATGAATCATGGGTATCGACAAATATATCAACCGGTTAAACGCACTCGAATTCGGCAAAATGCATCAGGACGACTTCTTCCTGACCTGGGAGAGAAGCCTGGACGAACTCAAAGCGGTCTATGTGGTGGCTGATGCACTGCGTTACCTGCGCGAGAACAACATTTCCAGCCGCATTTTTGATTCCGGGCTGGCCATCTCGAACTTCCGCGACAACTCGACCCGCACCCGCTTCAGTTTTGCTTCGGCCGCCAACATGCTCGGCCTGACCGTACAGGATCTGGATGAAGGCAAGAGTCAGATCGCCCACGGCGAAACCGTCCGCGAAACCGCCAACATGGTCTCTTTTATGGCCGACGTGATCGGTATCCGCGATGACATGTATATTGGCAAAGGCCACACTTACATGAAAGAAGTGGCCGAGTCGGTTGAGCAGGGCTACCGGGACGGCGTCCTCGAACAGCGCCCCACCCTGGTCAACCTGCAATGTGACATTGACCACCCCACACAGTCGATGGCCGACATGATGCACATCATCCATCACTTTGGCGGCATTGAAAACCTCAAGGGCAAAAAGATCGCTATGACCTGGGCATATTCCCCCTCTTACGGCAAGCCTTTGTCGGTTCCGCAGGGGATCGTCGGCCTGATGAGCCGCTTTGGGATGGAAGTTGCTCTCGCGCATCCGAAGGGTTACGAGATCATGGGTGAAGTCGAAGAAGTCGCGGCCAAAAACGCGGCGGCCAGCGGCGGCAAGTTCACCAAAACCAACAGCATGGCCGAAGCGTTCAAAGACGCCGACATCGTTTATCCCAAGAGCTGGGCGCCTTTCGCGGCGATGGAAAAACGCACCATCCTTTACGGCAACGGCGACAACGACGGCATCAAAGCCCTTGAAAAAGAGCTTCTTGCCCAAAACGCCGGCCACAAGGACTGGGAATGCACTGAAGACATGATGAAGCTGACCAAAGAGGGCAAAGCGCTTTACATGCACTGCCTGCCCGCCGACATCACCGGCGTCAGCTGCAAAGAGGGCGAAGTTTGCGCTTCGGTCTTTGACCGTTACCGCGAGCCGCTTTACAAAGAGGCCGGCTTCAAACCTTATGTGATCGCGGCTATGATGTTCCTTGCCAAGTGCAAAGACCCGCAAGCGACACTCGGCGCGCTGGCGGCAGGGAACAATTCCCGCTTTATCGGATAAACAGCCGCTGTGTTGATCTCCGGAGTCTGCATCCAGTAGCGAATAACGCGCACCGTACGGGCTTTTCGCCGTGCATTGTGGCTTAAAGAACCACGGCGGAAAGCGCGCCGGTGTCCAGCGTTTTCGTTAAGATACAGGTTTTCAACTTTGAATTGAGGAGTGATCGTTGCATGAGTACCACCACGCAGGAAAAACCCCAAACCCGCGCGACCGTCGACTTTTCACAGCTCGATGAAGAAACCTCAAAGATGTACATACTCGAAGCCCGGCCTAAGTTAAGGCTGGCGCTTCCGGTAACGCTTCAGCACCTGTTGGCGATGTGGGCCAGCAACCTTGTGCCGATTATGCTTATCTCGGCCGCAGCCGGGGTAGAACCCGGCAGCCCCATGCAGATCGTAATGCTGCAGGGCGCTATGGTCGGCGCCGGCCTCGCGACCTTGCTCAACTGCTATCCGATCAAGATTTTCGGCATTCAAATTGGCGCCAACCTGCCGATCGTAATGGGCACGTCCATGACGTTTGTGCCGCCTGCGCTGGCAGTTGCCGCCCGGGCAACCCAGCTTGGTTACGAAAATGTAATCGGCGTTGTACTGGGCGGTCTGATTGTAGCCTGTGTCGCCGAACTGTTCCTGGGCGCGGTCTACAAGTGGGTCAAGCCGTTCCTGCCGCCCATCGTGCTGGGCGCTGTGCTTCTCTCGCTCGGCCTTTCCCTGTTGACCGTCGGTATGAACAACTTCGGCGGAAATCCGGCCACCCCCGGTTTCGGCTCGACCCAAAACCTGACCATTGCTTTCACTGTATTTATCGTCTACACGCTGCTGCAGCGCTTTGGCCAAGGCATTTGGAAACTCGCTTCGGTGCTGATTGCCATGGGTGTGGGCTACCTTATGTCAATTGCCTGGGGGATGGTCAATTTCGCCCCCATCTACACCTCAGCCCCGTTTAGGGTGCCTATGCCGATCTTTGTCGGCTACAACAGCATTCAGCCGGTATTTGAAGGCTGGGCGATCGTAATGTTCTTAGCTGTTTATGTAGTATCCGGCCTTGCGACAATCGGTTACACCCACACAATTACTTCGCAAGCTGTCGGCCGTATGTCCACCAACGAAGAGACCCGCGGCGCTTTGCTGGCCGATGCGGTTGGCACATGGCTCACCCTGCTCTTCAACGGTTTGCCCAACACCGAGTTTGGTCAAAACTCCGCGCTGGTTGCCTACACCAAAGTTATCAGCAAATGGGTTGTCGCGCTCGCCGCATTTATTTTGATCGCAGGCAGCTTCTTCCCGCCGATCGGCGCGGTCTTTGCCACTTTCCCCGCTGCGGTTATCGGCGGCGGTGTTCTCGCGGTCTTTGCTTTCATCATGACCAATGCGATTGTATTGATCGCAAAAGATGGCTTTACGCCCAGAAAATTGACCCAGCTCTGCATCACCTTTGCCATCGGCCTTGGTTTTGCGAACCCGGGCGCCATCGTTCAGCCGGCCAACCTGGTTTCGGCGGCTGACGGCGGCCAGGGACTCAACTTCACCCGGCTGATCGCGAACTTCCCCGACTGGCTGCACTTCATCTTCAACGACAGAGTGCTGCTTATGGCGGTGGTCGCCATTCTGGTCAACCTGCTGTTCATGACCAAAGAAGATTTCGCGAAAGCGGTCGCAGGTTGGAAGAAAGAAGAAATCGAGTACATCTAAACACAATGCTCACGGGCGTCGACCAATCTGGCGTCCGTGCAGGCAAAAGTTTTGGGGGGCTTACAAGCCCCCCAAAGTGCTATCGAAACGAAGCCTTGAACAGGCTTAAAGGAGGAGACCCATGTACGCGTTCGAGGTCAACGGACAATCAGTGAATGCCCCGCTGGGTGAGAAAAAACTGCTCCAATACCTGCGGGATGACCTCCGCCTCACCTCTGTGAAAGAGGGCTGCAGCGAGGGCGCTTGCGGCAGCTGCATGGTGCTGGTGGACGGCAAAGCAACGCGGGCCTGTATCCCGACCATGCAAAAAGTTGCCGGAAAACAAATCATGACAGTTGAGGGGCTTTCTGCCCGCGAGAAAGAAGTTTATGCCTATGCTTTTGCGGCGGCTGGCGCCGTGCAGTGCGGCTTTTGTATCCCGGGTATGGTCATCAGCGCAAAGGGCCTGCTGGACGCGACCCCCGACCCCACCCGTGAAGAAGTCAAAAAAGCGATCAAGTTCAACATCTGCCGCTGTACCGGTTATATAAAGATTGAGGATGCGATTTTGCTGGCGGCCAAAATTCTGCGCGAAGGCAGCCCGATCCCCACCCACGAATTTGCCGGCAAGCTGGGCGAAGATTTCCACCGGCTGGACGCAGACGAAAAAACACTGGGCACCGGGCTTTACACCGACGACATGGTGGTTGACGGAATGGTCTTCGCCACCGCGCTGCGCTCGAAACATCCCCGTGCGAAAGTACTTTCGATCGACGCTTCTGCCGCACAGGCACATCCCGACTGTATTCGCGTAATCACCGCCGCCGACATCCCGGGCGAGAACAAAATCGGCCATCTGGCCTTTATTTCGGACTGGGACACCCTGATCGCGGTCGGAGATATCACCCGCTATCTGGGTGACGCGGTCGCGCTGGTTGTCGGCGCAAAAAAAGAAACGCTGGAAGAAATCCGCGCGCTGGTTAATGTTGAATACGAGGTGCTTGAGCCGGTCACTTCACCGGTACAGGCGCTGGCTGAGGGTGCGCCGAAACTGCACGAAAAAGGCAACCTGCTCTTTCGTCAGGAACTCAAACGCGGAGACGCGGACGCGGCCATCGCGGCTTCCAAGCATGTGGTGATCAGGCACTATTCCCTGCCTTTTACCGAACACGCGTTTATGGAACCCGAGTGCGCCATCGCCATGCCGGACGGTGAGGACGGCGTGATGATCTATTCGGGCGGGCAGGGGATTTACGACGAACAGCGGGAAGTCAGCCGGATGCTGGGTATTCCCCCCGAAAAAGTGCGGGTACGCGGGATGCTGGTCGGCGGCGGTTTTGGCGGCAAAGAGGATATGAGCGTACAGCACCACGCCGCGCTCGCCGCATGGGTTGTCCGCAAGCCGGTTAAAGTAAAACTTTCCCGTGCCGAGAGTTTGATTGTCCACCCCAAGCGCCACGCAATGGAAATCGACTTTACCACCGCCTGTGACGAAAACGGAAAGATCACCGCCATGAAAGCCGAGATTATCTCAGACGCGGGGTCGTATGCCAGCTTGAGCGGGCCGGTTCTTCAGCGGGCCTGTACACATGCCGGCGGGCCTTATAACTTTGAACATCTCGATGTTGTGGGGATGACCGCTTACACCAACAATCCGCCGGGCGGCGCGTTCCGTGGGTTTGGCGTTCCTCAGTCAACGGTGGCCAGAGAGTGCAACCTCAATCTTCTGGCCGAAATGGTCGGCATCACCCCCTGGGAGATCCGCTACCGCAACGCAATCCGGCCGGGACAGGTCTTGCACAACGGGCAGATCGCCGACGACTCCACCGCTATGGCTGAGTGCCTGCTGGCCGTCAAAGGCCTTTGCGAGAGAAACCCCAAAGCGGGCATCGCGGCCGCTTTTAAAAACAGCGGGCTGGGCGTCGGCGTCCCGGATATTTCCCGCTGTATCGTCTCGGTCGAGGGCGGCAAGATTCATGTGCGCTCCAGCGCGGCCTGCATCGGCCAGGGGATGGCGACCGTTCTTTCTCAAATGGTTTGTGAAGCATTGGGTATTTCGCCAAGCCTGCTGGTGATCGAACCGCCGGACACATCCCGCACCCCCAACGCGGGGACAACCACCGCCTCCCGCCAGACCACATTGACCGGCGAGGCCGCTGTTCTGGCCGCAAAAGCGCTGGGCGCGGAAATCGACATTCTGCGCGAAAATGGCTGCTCACTTGAAGACGCGCTGGGGCAGTTGGAGGGCCGCGAGTTTTACCGGGAGTTCGGCCCGCCCACCGACCCGATGGGCGCACCCAAACCCTTCCCGGTCAGCCATCTGGCTTATGGTTACGCGGTTCAGGTGGTCGAGCTGGATGAAGCCGGCAAGCTTGAGCGGGTAACCGCCGCTTACGACATCGGCCGGGTGGTCAATCCCAAAGCGGCTGAAGGGCAGATCGAAGGCGGCATCCTGATGGGCCTGGGTTATGCGCTGACCGAAGACTTCCCCGTCGAGGGCGGTCATCCCAAAGTCAAATACGGCACGCTCGGCCTGATGCGCGCCACCGAAACCCCGGCTATGGAAACCATCTTTGTAGAAAGCGCGAACGGGCAGGGCAGAATCCCGGCAGCACACGGCGCAAAAGGGGTTGGCGAGCTGGCCACCATCCCAACCGCCCCGGCAGTTCTGGGCGCCTACTATAACCTGGACGGCCAGTTTCGTCAAAAACTTCCGATGGAGGATACTTTCTACCGGAAGAAAAAATAACGCGATATGAAGGAGAGACGCATTATGGCAACAATTGTAGTGGCTCTGGGCGGCAACGCGCTGGGGAACAACGTAGTGGAACAGCTGGAAAGCGCGAAAGTAGCGGCAAAATCAATCGCCGATCTGGTCGCGGGCGGCCACAAAGTCGTCATCGCGCACGGCAACGGCCCGCAGGTCGGTGTTATTAAAAAGCTGATGGACACCGGCGATTTTGTCATGCCGATGCCCGAGTGTACCGCAATGAGCCAGGGGTATATCGGCTATCATCTTGAGCAGTGCCTGCGCAATGAGTTTGCCGCCCGGGGAATCAAAAAGCCGGTAACCGGCGTCCTCACTCAAGTTTTGGTCGACAAAACAGACCCGGCGTTCAAAAACCCGACCAAACCGATCGGGAACTATTACAGCGAAGAAGACGCCAAAAAACAAATGGCCGAAACCGGCAAGACCTACGCCGAAGACGCGGGGCGCGGCTGGCGGCTGGTTGTGCCCTCCCCCAAACCGGTGGATATCTGCAATAAGGAGACTATTAAGCTGCTTGTTGACAACGACACGGTCACCCTCGCCTGCGGCGGCGGCGGCTCGCCGGTCGTCAACGAGGGCGGCAATCTTTGCGGGATCGACGCGGTCATCGACAAAGACTTCGCGGCGGCCAAGCTGGCCGAGCTGATTTCAGCCGACTCGCTGTTTATCCTGACTGCGGTTGACCGCGTTAAAATTAACTTTGGCAAACCGGACGAAAAGTCACTTGCCTCCATCAATCTCGCGCAAGCCGAGCAGTACATCGGCGAAGGGCATTTCGCCCCCGGCAGTATGCTGCCTAAAGTGCAGGCGGCCATGATGTTTGTCGCCAGCGGTCAGGGCAAAAAAGCCATCATCGGCTCGCTCGAACAGGCCGCGCTGGCCATCAAAGGTGAGAGCGGAACCGAGATTGTCGCCGGCTAAAACCAACCCCTTCCCCCACCAAAAAGACGCCGCGGATGAGTGCTTACATCCGCGGCGTCTTCTCTCTTTCTTTTGATAAAAAATATTTGTCATAAAAGCCCGATTATCATCTTGACATAACAAAAAAGAGTGCTAGAATAGACTGGCTAGGTGTGTATTACAATGGGAGGTGTCCACCATAAACAGCCTTAAGAACAAGAAATATCCAGTGATCTATTTACTTATCATCGTTGGCTTTTTGGTCGTTGGTCTGCTTGTACCGGATGTGTACGAAATTCGGGAAGAAGTCTCTTTCGCAACAAGGGAAGAAATTCGCGAGGAAATCACAGCCGAAGTCACGGAGTACATGCTCTACGAAGACCCCTACGCAACCCAGGAGGATATCCTGTACGCGGTTGTTGAAGCAATTGAGGAAGAGGTGGCGGCCGCGGTAACCGACGCCCTTTCCGCCGCACTCGGCCTTTGGGTCCTGGTACCCGCCGCGTTTCTGATCACTTACATAATGATCACCAAGCGGATTATCGAAGGCCTTGCCCTATCGTTGGTACTCGGCGTAATCGTCGGGTATAAGGGCGACTTTTTCGCCGCACTCAACGACATTATGTTTGAGACCCAAGTCGGCGAGGATCTGGTCTGGCTGATCTTAGTCTGCGGTATGATGAGCGGGTTTGTCTGTCTGCTTGAAAAGACGGGCGGCGGGTTTGCCTTTGCACGTTTGGCCGCCAGGATCGCGAAGACAGCCCGGCCAACCCTGATTACCACAGCGCTCTGCTCGCTGCTCCTTTCCCTTGACGATTACCTGGCCATCCTGACCACCGGTTCGGCTATGACACCGGTCAACGACAGGAACAAGACCCCCCGCGAGATGACCGCATACGTCATCGACGCAATGGGTGCCCCGGCCAGCGGCCTGAACCCGATTTCGACCTGGGGTGCGTTTATCGGGCTGATGCTGGTCTCGAATGGTCTGGGGGAATCGGGCGGTGAAATCCTTTCGTTCCTTCAAGTACTGCCGTTTACTTTCTATCCGATGGCCACAATGATCGTGCTGATCCTTGTGTTGGCCGGCATTATTCCGGCGATCGGGCCGATGCGCGGTGCGTATAAGCGGGTTGCGCAGGGCGGCCCCCTTGCCCCTCCCGGCTCTGAGCGGTACGACATCCGCCAAGGCGGCGACGCGGACATCGAAACCCCTGAAAACCCCAAGCTCTACAACTTCTTTGTCCCCATCTTTGTGCTGATCGGCACAACCATTTTCTTTGAGTTTGACCTGATGATGGGTGTTATTGCCACACTCGGGTTCTGCTTTGTCTTCTTTGTCTTCCAGGGCATACTCGGCCCGATGGAATTTGTAGATGAGCTGATCCGCGGGATCAAAAACCTGGCCATGATCTTTGTCTTCTGTCTGTTAGGGTTTAGTTTCGCGGCGCTGGTCAACGAGATCGGGTTTGTCCAATTCTTCATTGAACTGGCCGTACAAAACCTGACCGCACCGATTCTTGCACCCGTGCTCTTTATCGTCCTGGCGGCGGTTGCCTTTGTCACCGCCGAAGACTGGGGGCTTTACATCATCGCGCTGCCCATCGCCATCCCGGTTGCCATTCACATGGGCGTTAACCCTTACTTCGCCGCTTCGGCGGTTGTCTCGGCCGGTATTCTGGGTTCCCACGCCGCTTTCTTCAGTGACTCGACCATGATCACTTCGGCGGCCACCGGCTGCGATACCTTCCGCCACGGTATTACCCAGCTGCCTTACGTTATAATCGGCGTTGTGCTGACCACCATCGCCTACTTTGTCGCCGGGTTTGTCATGTACGGATAAACCGCCCCCGCGCACAAACTTTACGCCCGGCACAATCACTGTGCCGGGCGTTCTTGCGTCTATTTATCCCACGTTATCTTTCTTTGCCGCCTTTAATTCTGGCCGTAATAAGCGCCCGCGCCGTGCTTTCGCAAGTAGTGCTTGTCGCACAGTGCCTGCTGCATGGTTTGGATTCCGGGATTCAGCGTCAGCGTATGCCAGGCCATCATAGCGACTTCTTCCATCACCGCAGCGTTGTGGGCGGCGGCTTCGGCGTCCTCTCCCCAGGCGAATGGGCCGTGGCTGTAGACAACAACAGCCGGTATCTGCATCGGCCGGATATCACCAAACCGCTCGACGATGACTTTGCCGGTCTCTTTTTCGTATTCACCGGATATCTCGGCCCCGGTCATCTTTCGGGTACAGGGGATATCGCCGTAAAAGCAATCGGCGTGGGTGGTTCCCAGCGCCGGGATATCCCGGCCGGCCTGCGCGAAGATGGTCGCCCATCTGCTGTGGGTGTGTACCACCCCGCCAATCTCGCCAAAAGCTTTGTACAATTCCAAGTGCGTCGGCGTGTCGGAAGACGGCTTGAGTTTGCCCTCAACCAACTTGCCGGTTTCAAGCTCGACAATCACCATATCTTCCGGCGTCATCTCGCTGTAGTCAACCCCGGATGGTTTGATGGCCACCAATCCGGACGCCCGGTCGATCCCGGACGCGTTCCCCCATGTGAATACCGCCAGCTTATGCTCGACCAGCATGATATTCGCCGTGTATACCTGCCGCTTTAAATCTTCCAGCATATCGCGCACCCCCTAGCTCAGATGTTCGACCGCCGCACGCTCGACTTTCAGGCCAGCCTCAAAGCGGGCGATAAAGGCCTCAAAACCGGCGCGGTCTGCGGGGTCGGGGGATACACAAACGCTGTCCACATTCGCGAAAGCGCGGCGGGTTAGAAAGTCTTCAAGGGTCGGGTATTTATCTTTCTGCGTCAGATAAGCGGCCAAGAGCGCACAGCCCCAAGCGCCGCCCTCGCCGGCTGACTCCATCACGGCCACCGGCACACCGACCGCCGCCGCCATCACGCGCTGGCCGACCCCCTTGGTTTTGAACAGCCCGCCGTGACCGAGTAATGTATCCAGCTTAACATTCTCACCCTCAGTCAATATCTTCATCCCCAAATGCAGGGTGCTGACTGATGTGTAAAGCAGGGTGCGGATAAAATTGGCGAGGTTAAAAGACGCGTCCGGCATCCGCGCAAAAAGCGGCCGCCCCTGCGCAAATCCGGTCAAGTGTTCACCCGAAAGATAGTTGAAAGAAACCAATCCGCCGCAATCGGCCTCCCCCTCCAGCGCTTTGGTCAGCAGCGCGCCAAAGAGTTCGGCCTTGTCAGCCGGCCCGCCCACCAGCGCAGCCGCCTCCCGCAGCAAGCCAACCCAGGCGTCCAGGTCAGACATGCCGTTGTTGCAGTGAACCATGGCCACCGGCTTTCCGGTCGGGGTGGTGACCATATCAATTTCAGGATACACTTTGGACAGTGCGCGCTCAAGCACAATCATCGCAAAGATAGACGTCCCCGCGGAGACATTGCCGCCCCGCTCGGCCACGCTGTTGGTGGCGACCATCCCGGTTCCCGCATCCCCCTCAGGCGGGCAGAGCGGGGTTCCCGGTTTTAACAAGCCGGTGGGGTCAAGCAGTTTTGCGCCCTCCGGCGTCAATTTTCCCGCATCCGCGCCGGCCGGCAGAACTTTGGGCAAAATCTGCGCAAGGTCTTGCTCAAAGCCTTTTTCGCCGGCCAGCTTATTAAAGATGGCCAGCTTGCCCGCGTCGTAGTCGCCGATTTCGCTGTCAATCGGGAACATCCCGGAAGCGTCGCCGATCCCCAGCACCCGCCGGCCGGTCAGCTTGTAGTGTACATACCCGGCCAGCGTGGTCAGAAAGTCGATCTTGCCGAGATGCCCCTCGCCGTTTAAAATCGCCTGATAGAGGTGCGCCACACTCCACCGCTGCGGGATGTTGAAGCCCAGCTTGCCGGTCAGTTCCCCCGCCGCCTGCCCGGTGGATGTGTTCCGCCAGGTGCGAAAGGCACAGAGCTGTTCCCCGTCCTTGTCGAAGGGCAGGTAACCGTGCATCATGGCTGAGATCCCAATTGCCGAAACCTCAGGCAGCGGCCCGCCTTGTTTCGCCTGATAATCCTCACATAAGGCTTTAAAGCTGGCGGCCAGGCCGGTCCACACATCTTCCAGCTTATAGGTCCACACACCGCCTTCAAAGCGGTTTTCCCACTCAAACCCACCCGAAGCAACGGTTAAACATTCTTCATTAATCAGCGCCGCCTTAATTCGGGTTGAACCCAACTCGATTCCCAGTGCCACTCCCAATGTTTTTACCCTCCCTCAAACGTCTTGATTCTTAGAGCTTACCATATAACCCCAAGTAAATACAATATCTAAACGAAAAAATAGATCGCAATCAAACTTGTACTGTCGACATCCATTAAGTTGTGTGGTCATTTTGTTTAAATCACAACCAATCAATTCTGTTAAATTGACGTTGATTTTTACTTTCAGTTGATGTATATTAGTCTCAGGATGGGATTTTAGATGCTTGCGGTTTTCCGACCGGCTTCGTATATTTTTGTGATGATTGCCGTCTTCTTTATTATAAATTTGTTACTTTTCGTTTTGAGTTATAATAACAACTTAAGAGGTGACCGCAGGTGCGACTGGAAAGGATGAAGGAACGGTTTGAAAAACTATACGGCAGTGGCGGCGAGGTATTTGCCTACCACTCCCCCGGACGGGTGAACCTAATCGGCGAACACACAGACTACAACGGCGGGTACGTATTGCCCTGCGCGCTGACACTGGGGACTTGCGGCATAATCCGAAAGCGGGAGAATAGACTTCTTCGTTTTGCATCAACCAACATCGGCGGGGCGTATATCGAAATCGGGCTTGACCAGATCGAGTACAACCGCGAACATAGCTGGGTCAACTACCTGCTGGGGGTGGTGGCCGAATTCCAAAATCTGGGACTGCCGGTCGGCGGGCTTGAGCTGCTGCTCAGCGGGGATATGTCGAGCAATGCGGGGCTATCTTCCTCGGCCAGTGTTGAAATGCTGATGGCCGCCGCGCTCAACGAGCTTTTCGAAACCAAACTGGAAACGATCGAGCTGGTAAAACTCGCCCAGCGAGCCGAGAACCGCTTTGTTGGGGTAAACTGCGGGATCATGGATCAATACGCGGTGGGGATGGGCAAAAAAGACCGCGCAATGCTGCTGGACTGCACCAGTCTGGCGTGTGAATATATCCCGGTAGAGCCAGACGGCCACTGCCTGATTATCGGCAATACAAACAGCCCGCGCAATTTGGCCGGTTCCGGTTACAATACCCGGCGAGAAGAGTGCGAACGCGCAGTCAAAATGTTGCGCTCCGGGCACGAAATCACCCTGCTCGGCCAACTGACCCCCGCGCAATTCGAGACAGACAAACATCGAATCACCTGCCCGACCGCACGAAAGCGGGCAACACACGTGATCTATGAAATCGAGCGAACCAAACAGGCGGCGGAACATCTGCGCGCGGGAAACCTGGCCGCGTTCGGGGAACTGATGAATCAATCGCACCGCTCGCTGGCAGGACTGTTTGAAGTGACCGGCAAGGCGTTGGACACGATGGTAAACGCGGCCTGGAAACAAGAGGGCGTACTCGGCTCCCGAATGACCGGGGCCGGCTTTGGCGGGTGTACGGTCAGCCTGGTCAAAGAGTCCTGCGCAGGTGCGTTCATCGAAAATGTCGGGAAGATTTACAAAGAAGAGACCGGAATAGAAGCGGCGTTCTACACAGCCGGAATCGGTGAGGGCACAAGGAGGATCGGGTAACGTGGAAGTTTTGGTTTGCGGCGGAGCCGGTTATATCGGGAGCCACGCGGTCGCCGCCCTGCTCGAGCAGGGCCATTCGGTCATCGTATTTGACAGCTTAGAAAAAGGGAAGCGCGCGGCGGTTCTCCCTCCCGCGCAATTGGTGGTCGGGGATTTGAGAAGTCCCGCCGAGATCGGGAAAGTCTTCGCGGATCACAAAATCGACGCGGTGCTGCACTTCGCGGCCTATTCGCTGGTCGGGCAGAGCGTTGAGACACCGGCCGAATACTACCGCAACAACGTAACCGGCACACAAAACCTGTTGGATGCCATGCGGGATGCCGGTGTCCTCCGGATTGTCTTCTCCTCCACCGCTGCCGTT
Source organism: Oscillospiraceae bacterium (assembly GCA_009784625.1). Lineage (GTDB taxonomy): Bacteria > Bacillota > Clostridia > Oscillospirales > Ruminococcaceae > WRAV01. The sequence continues at coordinate 92,442 of WRBI01000001.1, forward strand.
TACGGCGAGCCCGAACACATCCCGATTACAGAGGAGCAAAAGACCGAACCGACCAGCCCTTACGGCGAAAGCAAACTGGCCGTTGAAAAAATGTTGAAATGGTATGACCGCGCTTACGGGATCAAATACATCGCGCTGCGCTACTTTAATGTGGCCGGCGCGCACCCGGGCGGAAAAATCGGGGAGGATCACAACCCCGAAACGCATCTTATCCCGATTGTGCTGGGCGCAGCACTGGGCAAAACCGACGGGATCAAAATCTTTGGGGGCGACTACGACACAAAAGACGGCAGCTGTGTCCGCGATTACATTCACGTGATGGATCTCATCGACGCGCACATCTTAGCGCTGAATAAACTGCATGAGGCCGGTGCGGCCAGTCAAACCTATAACCTCGGTTACGGGCGCGGGTTCAGCAACTTGGAGATTGTACAGGCCGCCAAAAAAATCACCGAAGTGGACATCAAAGTGGAGATGGCCCCCCGCCGCCCCGGTGACCCGTCTGTGCTGATCGCATCTCCGGAAAAAGCAATACGGGAATTGGGCTTCTCCCCGCGCTATGACAGCTTGGAGGCGATTATCTCGTCAGCTTGGAAGTTCCACAAAACCCACCCAAACGGGCTGGAGGGCAATCCATGATCGGCTATCAGGTTGAGCGGCTGATCCGGTTTGGTCTGTCCGGCGGCCTGATCGGCGAATGGGATGTCATACCGGTGCGCAATGCCCTGCTTGATCTGTTGGGGTTAAACGAGCCGTATGAGGGAGAAGTGAAAGGCTTTTCCGACAAGTCGGCCGGGCCGGCGCTGGACGCGATTGTCGACCACTGCGTAGAAACCGGGCAAATCCCCGAAGACACGATCACCCGGCGGGACTTATTCGCCGCCCGAATTATGGGGCTGTTAACCCCCCGCCAGTCGGAAGTGATCGCACAGTTTCGCGAAAACTATTCCCGCTCACCCAAGGCCGCGACAGATGCGTTTTATGCGCTGTCCCACGCCACCAACTACATTCAGGCTGAGCGGATCGCCAAAAACTTGCGCTGGAGCGGGCAAACCGATTTTGGCCGGCTGGATATCACCGTCAACCTGGCCAAGCCGGAAAAAGACCCCAAAGAGATCGCCGCCGCCAAAGCCACCGCGCAAACCAACTATCCCAAGTGCCTGATCTGCGCCGAGAATGCGGGCTTTGCGGGGACACTCAGCCATCCGGCCCGGCAAAACCACAGGATCATCCCGCTGACCCTTGACGGCGAGCGTTGGTATATGCAGTATTCACCCTACCTTTATTACGACGAGCACTGCATCGTACTGGACGAAATTCACCGCCCGATGAAGATTGGCCGCCAGACATTCCGGCGCCTGCTTGCTTTTGTGGAACAGTTCCCGCACTACTTTTTGGGTTCGAACGCGGATTTGCCGATTGTGGGCGGCTCAATTTTGACCCACGACCACTTTCAGGGCGGCCGGTTCGCTTTCCCGATGGTGGATGCACCGGTTCGCCGGTCTTTCACGCACAGAGATTTTCCCGGCATCACCGCCGCGCAGATTCATTGGCCGCTGTCCACCATCCGGATTTCCGGGGAGGATAAGGACGCGCTGACCGCGCTGGCGCAGCACATCTTTACCGGCTGGCAGCAATACGCTGACCCCGCCGCCGAAATCCTCGCCTTTAGCGGTAAAACCCCGCACAACACGATTACCCCCATCGCCCGCAAAAATAACGGCGGCAGGTTCGATCTGGATATCGTGCTGCGCAACAACCGCACCACGCCGGAACGGCCGCACGGGCTGTTCCATCCGGGCGAGCGTCTGCACCACATCAAAAAAGAGAACATCGGCCTGATCGAAGTAATGGGGCTGGCCATACTCCCCGGCCGGCTTCTCGCCGAGCTGGACGGGATACGGGATATCTTATCCGGAAAGCAAACATTCGACCGCGCGGAGATTCGAGACCCGGTACATCCGCTAAACAAGCACCTGCACTGGCTGGATGGCCTAACCGAAAAACACGGCACCGGCCTGGACCCCGACCGGGCACAAACACTGTTGCGCGGCGAGGTTGCTCAAATTTTCGCACAGGCGCTGGTCGACTGCGGAGTGTTCAAGCTAAATAAAGATGGGGACATGCAATTTGAGCGTTTGATGGCCGCACTTGGCTTTATGGAGGCATAAATGACAAAATATCTGGAAGTCGCACAGTGGCTGCGCGATCAGATCGAGGCCGGCCGGTTCAAAGCGGGTGAGCGGCTGATGGGTGAAGTCGGCCTCTGCGAAAAGTTCGGGGTAAGCCGGCAGACCGCCCGCAGTGCAATCGCGTTGTTGGAAAAAGACGGGCTGGTCGTTCGCAAACAAGGCAGCGGGACTTATGTCAACAACTTTTTGAGCGGGTACGGCCGGAAGAAGATCGGCCTGCTGCTCACTTACGCGGACGACTATATCTTCCCCTCCATCATCTCCGGGATTGAAGGCGCACTGTCCGAACACGGGCACAGAATCTCTCTTTACCTGACCCGAAACCGGGTGGATACCGAGCGCAGCCAGCTGCTTTCTCTGCTTTCGGACAATATTGACGGGCTTTTGGTTGAGGCGGTCAAGTCCGCACTGCCTAATCCGAACTTAGACCTTTACAAAGAGCTGGCCGCGCAGGGCGTGCCTGTTCTCTTTATGAACGTTTACCATTCCGGCCTTGATTGCAATTATATCATTAACGACGACGTCAAAGGCGGCCGTCTGGCCGCGCGGCACTTGATTGAAAGCGGCCACACTAAGATAGGCGGGATTTTTAAGCACGATGATGTGCAAGGCAGCTTCAGGTATAAAGGGTTTATCGAAGAATTGTACGCCCGTGGTTTACATCTAAACGAGAACAGCGTGATCTGGTATTCGACCGAAACACTGAGTGAGCTTTTCAGCCCTGCCCGGATCTCTTTGCTCATTGAACGGCTCAAGGGGGTGAGCGCGGTGATTTGTTACAACGATCAGGTGGCGGTAAAGCTGGTGCAGTCCTGCGCCGGTGCGGGAATCCGCGTACCCCAAGACCTTTCTGTGGTAAGTTTTGACAACTCGAACCTTTCAAGCGTTTCGTCCGTTCCGCTTACAACCGTTACCCACCCCGGCGCACAAATGGGGCGGTTTGCGGCACAGTCCATCCTCAAGGCAATATGCAGCCCCAAGTTTAGCCTGCAACACGTCTACAGTCCCGACCTTGTAATTAGAGATTCTGTCCATATGTTAATGAAAGGGTGAAAAGAAGAATGAACAACATCCCAATTGTCAAGCTCGGCCTGATCACTGTTTCCCGCGACTGCTTTGTTATCTCGCTCTCTGAGCGGCGCCGCTCAGCCCTGGCCAAAGCCTACACCGACGCGGGCGGCCAAATCTTTGAGGCAAAAACAACGGTAGAGAACGAAAACGACATGCTCCGCGCGGCGAATGAAGTAAGGGCAGCCGGATGCAACGCGCTGGTTGTGTTGCTCGGCAACTTTGGGCCGGAAACCCCCGAGACTTTGCTGGCCAAACACTTTGACGGGCCGGTCATGTACATCGCCGCCGCCGAAGAAAGCGGGGACGACCTGATCAATGGGCGGGGAGACGCCTATTGTGGTATGCTCAACTGCTCGTATAATCTGGGTTTGCGCAAGCTTAAAGCCGTTATCCCGCCTTACCCGGTGGGTACAGCGGGTGAGCTGGCCGTCATGATACACGAGTTCATCCCGGTCGCGCGTGCGCTGTTGGGGTTGTCCTCACTCAAAGTGATCACATTCGGCCCCCGCCCGCAGGACTTTTTTGCCTGCAACGCGCCGATCAAACCGCTTTACGACATCGGGGTCGAGATTCAGGAAAACTCGGAGCTTGACCTGCTTGTCGCTTTCAAAGCCCACGAGGGGGATAGCCGAATCCCCGCCCTGGCCGAAGAAATGGCCGGTGAGCTGGGCGCGTGCGGCAACACTTTCCCCGACCTGCTGCCCAAACTGGCCCAGTACGAACTCACCCTGCTCGATTGGGCCAAGGCCAACAAGGGCGCGCGGGAGTACGTGGTTTTCGCGAACAAATGCTGGCCGGCATTCCAAAGCCAGTTCGAGTTTGTGCCCTGTTATGTCAACAGCCGCCTGGCCGCCAAGCTGATCCCGGTGGCATGTGAAGTGGATATATACGGCGCTTTGTCCGAATACATCGGCAGCTGTGTGAGCGGTGAATCGGTCACCCTGCTCGACATCAACAACACTGTACCCAATGATGTTTACGCATCCGATATCCAAGGTAAGTTTGACTACGCGCATCAAGATTTGTTCATGGGCTTCCACTGCGGCAACACCCCCAAAGAGCGGTTGGCCGAGGGGACGGTCAAGCACCAGCTGATCATGCACCGCCTGCTCGAAAACGGCAAGCCGCCCAACATCACCCGCGGCACATTGGAGGGGGACATCGCCTCCGGGGATATCACCCTTTTCCGCCTGCATGGCAGCGCGGATGCGGCTTTGCAGGCCTACATCGCGCAGGGCGAAGTCCTGCCGGTAGCCACCCGCTCGTTCGGCGGGATCGGCGTCTTCGCAATTCCCGAAATGGGGCGGTTTTACCGCCATGTGCTGATCGGCAGCCGCTACCCACATCACGGCGCGGTCGCCTTTGGCCATCACGGCAAGGCGCTGCACACCGTCTTTGACTATCTGGGGATGCCGAACATCTCTTTCAATCAGCCCAAGGGAATGCTTTACCCACGCGAGAATCCGTTCGCTTAACCTTAATATTCAGGAGAAACCATATGAAAACCTTTTTTAAAATCGCAATCGCCATAGTCGTGATTAACTTTATAGTTGTCAACGTTTTGGCAAACCTGGGAATCATTAAGCTGGACAGTCTCATTCCAGATGAGACTCAGTCCTAAGGTACGGCAAAGAGGCCGCCGATTCAGGCGGCCTCTCTCTTTTTGCTCCTAAACTTCTTTGAACAGCCCAATCACCAGATAGACCACTGCGCCCGCGATCAAAGCGGCGGTAAACCCAAACAGCATGGACAGGATGATGGATAAAACCGACCCCACCACCGACATCACCCCGTTGACCCCCCACATGACCGGGATGATCTCGCTGCGCCCGCTCTCACCAAGCGCGGCCATCCCCCGGGGAAATGGCATCCCCATAAAAAACCCGGGCAGTGCGACAGCCAGCGAAGCGATCAGCACCTTGCCTGCAAGCCCCAGACCCGCCGTGTTTTGAAAAACCACCGGCAACGCAAACAAAAGAAGGATACACATCCCGGCCGCAATTACCGGCGGCAGACAGGCCGGGCCAACCGACCTGCGAAATGCCTCACGGCTGCTCAAAAACCCGCCCGCACCACAGCTGATCAGCATTGCGGCCAAGGTATACGAGAAAGCCGGGGTCGGGTGGCCAAGGTAGAGGATAAACATCTGAATCAGCGGGATTTGAACCATCATGAAGCCCATCCCCAACAGCCCAAAGTACACGGACGGTTTAAGCTGTCCTTTTTTTCCAAAGTGGGGGATCAATATCAGCAGTGCGCCTATCAAGCCAGCCGCTAGTAACTGCAACAAGACAGCCGGCACCCCCCGCTCAAAATGGAAGAAATATGGGCTGTTGTCGGTTACCGGGCCGATTCCGTCAAAGTTGGCGACAAAGTCTTCCAGGCTCATCACGCCGCCCCGAATGAGCGAGAGCATCATCCACTCATGCGCCTGCGGGATATGTCCGGGCGCAAAGCCGCTTTCGGCCACCAGCGCTTCGAGGGCAAGGCCCTCTTCTTCGGTAAACGGCCGGTTTTTGACCACGATGGCCGGGGCAATCATCTCCACACCGGTGTGAGGATTCTCAACCGGGTGAAAGTAAAGCGCCATATGCCCGGGGGTCTCGGTCAGAGGTACCCCGCGGTTGACCAGCGCCTGAATGGCGGTTGAAGTCAAGCGCACCAGTGAGAGCTGGTCATGGGCAACAAAGGCAACCCGGCCATCCTCGGTTAGGCGGCTCAGGTAATCCTCCATCGCCTCAACCGTGTGGATGTAGTTTTCAGACAGCGCAAACCCGACCCCCTGTGTCGTGTTGGTCACAACCAGCGAGAGAAAAATCACGTCAAACCGATCATCGGTTGTCCGCACAAAATTTCGGCCATCCTGCGGGTAGACGCGCACTTCCGGTCTGTCGAAAATGTTGCCGTTAAAGTCACCGAACAGTCGGGCGGCCTGAATGCTGGCCGGGTTGATTTCGACCGCCGCAATCTCGGTACTGCCGCTGGCCAGCGCATACAATACGCCGCGGCCGCCGCCTGCCCCGATGATCAGCGCGCGGTCGCTCGGGCCGATTTCAAAGGGGATATACCCGGTGTTGACCGTAAACCGCGCAAGGGTTTCCGGGCTGCCGTCAAAAGCGTACATGGGCGCATTTGCTGAACCGTCTATTGTCAAAATCTTGAGTTCGGGGATGTTTGGCATCCGGATTAGGTCGGTGCGCGCGAACGAATCCCACCGCGAGAAGACGATCTCGGGCTGGTGGCCCGCCCGCTGCATCTCGCCGAAAGTTTTGCCCTCGTTGTTTAACAGCGCGTAAAAGTTCTGCTCGATCGCGCTGGTTGTGTGTGCAGGTAAAAATACACATATAGCCATCAACAGCGTAGCCGTGAGCTGAGCGATCTTGCGTTTATTGCAGGCCACCGAATAAAAGGTATTGGCCACAAGCAGCGGCAACAAACAGATGAGCACAGCCGTGCGATACATTCCGAACCCGTTGAGCAGGAACACAATGGCAGCACTGCCTGCACCAGCGCCGATCATGTCGGCAAAATAGAGTTTGCCGCTGATCTGCGGCAAAAGCCGAAACAGCGTCGAAAAGAGATAGCCCGATATCACAAACGGAATGATTCCCAATACAATGTAGATGAACAGGTTGTCCACAAATGGCTGGAGGTAAATCAGCACAAAGACCAGCACAAACCCGCCAGACAGGATAAACGACCACAAACCCACCTGCTCCAAAATCTTCTCGGTCGGGGCCGGGTCTGAGCCGATGATCTTACCCAGCCTCGCGCGGTCGCGATAAGCCAGCACACTGCCCACACCCACACCTAAAATCGCGAAGGATGTGGTTAGAAAAACATAGTGATGCGACAAAATCGCCGAATACAGCCGAGTGAGCGCAACCTGGTATGTAAAAAGCGAAACGGATAATATAAACACACCGAACAGGACGCCCCCGCCCCCGTTTGACATTCTGTTTTGCATATGAAGTTTCATTTGCCCTTCCTTCTCGCGCAACTGTATTCTCTGCGCATACACTTAGCGATTACAATGCATATCCTATGTGGGCATTTTAACAGATCGTGACGCTTGTGGCAATGCAAAATATACTTAAAATGCCTTTATGTACAAGATTAAATAGCATTACTTACCAATTTGTCAGCGAATTGTCATCTTTTTTGTTATTATTTATCTTGATTTTCAGCCGCACGGATGTTATGATGAATTTCAGCGTTCATTAATAAGGAGGATGATTATGAAAAAGAAAATGTTTATTGCTCTTACTCTGGCATTGTTAATGACATTGGCGGCTTGCGCCCCGGCGGCTCCGGCCACACCGGCGGCCCCGGCGGCGGACGCACCGGCAGCGGGCGATGCGGCAGCCCCGGCAGCAGACGGCGACATGCCCGAACTTGTTATTGGTTTGTTTCAACCGGCTACCGGCGCGAACGGCGCGGGCGGCAGACAAGAGTCCCTTGGCACAATCTTCGCAAACTACAGACAACCCACCGTTGAAATCGGCGGCGTGATGCACCGCGTTCGCATCGAGCAGGTTGACAACCAGTCTTCGACCACACACGGCCCGGCGGCCGCTGCGGAACTGGTCGCCCGCGGTGTACATATCATCTTGGGCTCCTACGGCTCGGCTGTTTCGATCGCTTCGTCCGACGTGTTCGCCGACGCTGGTCTCACCGCGATTGGCGTTTCCTGCACCAACCCGAACGTAACACGGGGCAACGATTTCTACTTCCGCGTTTGTTTCCTCGACCCGTTCCAGGGTCAGGTGCTTGCATCCCTTGCCAGCAACACCCTTAACGCGGATACCGCTTATGTGCTCACCTTGTTGGGCGATGACTATTCTCAAGGCCTTGCCCACTTCTTCACAGAGCAGTTCCAATCTTTGGGCGGCACTGTAATCCAGGAAAACTTCCCGGAAGGCACATCTGACTTTAGCGGATTCATGACAAACGCCATGAACGCCGGCGCAGGGGTTATCTTTGCCCCCACTTCTGCCGAAGCCGCTGCCCTGATCATTGACTCGGCCGGTGTCGCTGGCACAGACATTCCGCTGCTCGCAGGCGATACCTGGGATTCTCCTCAGGTTCTTGACGCGGCAGTGAGAAGCGGTGTTTCCGTAATGGTTACCACCTTTTACCAAGAGGGCGGCGCACCTGAATGGGATGCGGCATTCAAAGAATGGCTGAACGCCAACCCCGCCCAATTGGCCAACAACGGCGGCTCTGACGTAATCGCCGGCTTTACCGCGATGGGCTATGACGCCTACATGGTAACCCTCGATATTTTCCAAAGAGCGGGTGTCCCTTACCCCTTCGATCAAGATGCCATCAGAGCGGCAACCTGGGAAACTTCTTTCTACGGCCCGGTAGCAGGTCTGATCGAGTTTGACGAGCACGGTGACGCAAGGCGCGACACCGCATTTGTTAAGACAGTCAACGTTGAAGAAGGCGCGTGGGAATTCTACGCCGCGCAAAGACTGTAAATTGTTTAGTTTTTGTTGAACTATGAGCCGGTTTCCGGCGTGGCAGCTCTGCCGGAAACCAGGGGCGTGATATACGCATAGTAAAGAAACGCGCAAGCGTTTCTTTACTATGCCCGCCCTTGTTCATACAGTAAACGGAGAGGGGCCAGTATGGGCGCGTATGATTTATTCCGACTTTTCTTCCCGTATATTCTGTCCGGCATCTCCATAGGCGGTCAATACGCATTGATTGCAATCGGGTATTCGATGGTCTATAGTATCCTGCGGCTTATAAACTTCGCCCACGGTGACGTATTTATGGTGGGCGGGCTGTTTATGGTGTTTGCGGCGGCGACTTTCCCGCTTTGGGTAGCGATTCCGCTCGTGGTCTTTTTGATCGTGCTTTTGGGTTTTACGATCGAAAGGGTCGCCTACAAGCCGCTGCGTACAGCGCCGCGCATGTCCGTTATGATTTCCGCGATCGGTGTCAGCTATCTGCTTCAAAACCTTGCGCTGTACTTTACCGGGGGGCTCAACCGCATGTATCCCGCTTTCCCCTGGATCTCCGACACCATTAGTGTTTTCGGAGTCAGTACAAGGCGGGTAACGGTAATTACCCCGTTTTTAGTCGTTGCGCTTGTGTTTGCCCTTGTTTGGCTGATCAACAATACCAAGGTCGGTATTGCAATGAGGGCGGCGGCCAAAGACTTTGACACCGCTCAGCTAATGGGCATTAAGATCAACTCCGTTATTTCTACGACATTTATTATAGGTTCATTCCTTGCCGCAATTGGGTCTATCCTGTTCTTTACGAACTTTCCCGCCGTCTTTCCGGCGGCCGGCGCAATGCCCGGCTTAAAAGCGTTCGTTGCGGCGGTATTCGGCGGTATTGGCTCGATCCCCGGCGCGGTAATAGGCGGTTTGTTGATTGGCATCGTCGAAACAGTCATCAGGGGGGCGGACATCACCCTCGGCCCTACAGGTCTTGGGCTTTTCAACAGGTCACTGGATATTGCCGCTTTTTCTGACGCTTTTACGTTTGTTCTGCTTGTTATCGTGCTGGTTTTCAGGCCGACCGGCTTGTTCGGCGATAAGCCGACCGACAAGGTTTAGGGGGGCTGAACAGTGAAAAAGCTTAGCGTTGGAAATTCAATCTCCATTCTGGTTTTAATCATATTCTTTGTACTGACCATTGTTTTGGAGCAGTTTATCGCCCCTACCGACAGGATGAACATGCTTTTGGTCTGCCTGAGACAGGGCTCGATCTTCGCCCTGCTCGCGGTCGCGATGAACCTGCTCAACGGGTTTACCGGTCTCTTCTCTCTCGGGCACGCCGGGTTCATGCTGATTGGCGCCACGACTTACGCGTTGTTTTCGATGCCGTTGGCTGAACGCAGTATTGTGTTTACCTGGTTTAGTGACAGCTACGTGATTCGGATTTCGTTCCCCGAGGTTTTAGGGAATCTTCTCGGCGGCCCCGGAATGATCATCGGCATGTTGATCTCAATTATTCTGGCCGGGCTGGTAACAGCTGCTTTTGCGTTTTTGGTTGGGCTTCCGGTTTTGAGGATGCGCAGCGACTATTTGGCGATTGCCACGCTTGGTTTCGCCGAAATTATCCGGGCAATCATCATGTGGCAGGGATTGGGGCCTGTGACCAATGCCGGAAATCCGCTGAGATCGTTTACAAGAACGGCTGACCTGAACGTCACAATCGGTGGTCAAACCTTCGGGCTGATAACGTTCACGCTCGCGTTTTTGTCAGCAGTTTGTATCTTTATTATCTTTTTGCTGGTTACTTCGTCTTACGGCAGAGCCTTCAAAGCAATACGTGAGGATGAAATCGCCGCGGAAGCAATGGGGATCAACCTTTTTAAACACAAACAGCTGTCTTTTTGCATAAGCTCTTTCTTTGTCGGAGTCGGCGGTGCGCTGCTCGCCATCTTTATGGGTACCGTTGCGCCGCTTCAGTTCAGGGCGGCTATGACCTACGAATTCCTGTTGATTGTTGTTTTGGGAGGCATCGGCTCGATTACCGGGAGTATCGTGGGTGCGATGCTGTTCGTTTTCGCGTCCATGTGGTGGCTGCGCGGACTGGACTCCGGCACTTTCTTAGGGCTGGACAGGATCACCATCTTCGGGGTCAACCTCGGAGAGCGGGTATTTGTCTCCGGTTTTCGTATGGTCGTGTTCTCGGTCATAATCATGTGTATCGTCCTCTTTTTCAGACGAGGGCTTTGCGGTGATAAGGAGCTGCCATATTACGTAAACAAACTGCGGGAACTGATTGCGCGCAAGTCAAAACCTAAGCCGGAAGCAGGTGGAGCAGATGCCTGATAATGTACTGCGAGTGGACGACCTTACCATGCAGTTTGGCGGTGTTGTCGCGGCAAACAACGTATGTCTTGAAGTAAACAAAAGTGAGATTGTCGCGCTGATCGGCCCGAACGGCGCCGGAAAAACCACTGCGTTCAACTGCATAACCGGCGTTTATGAACCGACCAACGGCCGGGTTTCGCTGAACGGCGAAGTCATTGCCGAAAGTTTTCCGCAAGGCAAAATGAAAGATCTTTATAAAGGCGAAAACCGCGGAAAATACACACAGTCGGTCAAGCTCACGCCCGACCGCATCACCTATCGCGGCATTTCCAGAACATTCCAAAATGTCCGGCTCTTTAAGGCGCTGACTGTGTTTGAAAACGTCATGATCGCAAAACATATGCGCGCCAAACAGAACGTCTTTTCGGCTACTTTCCGCTTGAACACAAAAGAAGAAAAGCGGATGCGCGAAGAATCGATGGCTCTGCTTGAGGAGCAAAAGCTTGATCATCTCAAAGATCATATTGCCTCCAGTCTGCCCTACGGCCTTCAGCGGAGGCTGGAAGTTGCGCGGGCACTGGCTACCAGCCCGTCCCTGCTTCTGCTGGACGAGCCGGCCGCCGGTATGAACCCGCAGGAAACCCAGGAAATGGCCGAGTTTATCCACGAAATTCGCGACCGTTACGGCCTGACCATTTTGCTTATCGAGCACCATATGGGTTTGGTCATGCAGATTTCCGAGCGGATTTACGTGCTCGACTTCGGCAAGATGATCGCGCAGGGCACACCGGACGAAATCCGCGCCGACCAGCGGGTCATCGACGCTTATTTGGGGGTGGCTGAAGATGCTGCGAATTGAGGATCTTAAAGTCAACTACGGCGGGATCGAAGCGGTCAAAGGGATCAGTCTGGAAGTTCCCGAAGGCGAGATCGTCACCCTGATCGGCGCAAACGGCGCGGGCAAATCGACCACTCTGCGCACGGTCTCCGGGCTGGTCAAACCGGCCTCCGGCAAAATCTACTTTAAAGACGAGGACATCACCGGTCTGCCGCCTTACGAGATCGTTTCCAAGGGCATCACCCTTGTCCCCGAGGGGCGGCGGGTCTTCCCTGACCTGACCGTGCTTGAAAACCTCAAGGCTGGGGCTTATCTGCGCAAAGACGACATTAAACCGGACATAGAGTGGGTCTACAGCTTGTTCCCGCGCCTGAAAGAGCGCTCGTGGCAAGCGGCCGGTACTATGTCGGGCGGTGAGCAGCAGATGCTGGCTGTTGGCCGGGCGCTGATGTCCAAGCCCAAGCTGATGATGATGGACGAACCCTCCCTCGGGCTTGCCCCGCTGATTGTCAAAGATATTTTTGATATTATCAAAGAGATTGTCCGTCAGGGCGTGACCATCCTGCTTATTGAGCAAAACGCCAACATGGCCCTGCAAACCGCGAACCTCGCGTATGTGCTGGAAGTCGGCCAAATCACCATGACCGGCACAGGCAAAGAACTTCTGGTCAACGAGGATGTGCGCAAGGCTTACTTGGGCTAACACCACAATAGCGAAGTTGCGCCAGAGCGGCGGCAGATGATTCGCCACAAAACCGCTGATTGCGTAAATCGGCGGTTTTGTTCTATTTCACAATAAATAAAGGGGGATAATGTGAATGTCGACCATGACAGCGCTCGTTAAAACCGCGCCTGAAAAAGGCTTGACTTTAAAACGGGTACCGGTTCCCGAAATCGGGCCGTTTGATGTACTCGTAAAAATCTCGAAAACATCCATCTGCGGGACAGATGTGCATATCTACAACTGGGATGAATGGGCGCAGCGGGTGATTAAGCCGGCACTGACCATCGGCCACGAGTTTGTGGGGACGATTGTAGAGACCGGCGCGAATGTCCGTGGATTTAAGGTGGGCGAGCGGGTTTGCGGCGAGGGCCACATCGTTTGCGGTACCTGCCGGAACTGTCTGGCCGGGCGGCGGCACTTTTGCCCGAACACCATCAGCGTAGGGGTCAACCGGGATGGTGCTTTCGCCGAATATCTCGCGATTCCGGCTGAAAACATCTGGCGGGCCAACCCTGAAATCAGCGATGATGTGACAAGCTGCTTCGACCCGCTGGGCAACGCGGTACACACCGCACTTGCTTTTGACATGATCGGCGAAGATGTGTTGATTACCGGCGCGGGCCCGATCGGCTGTATGGCCGCCGCAATCTGCCGGCATGTGGGCGCGCGGCATGTGGTGGTCACCGACGTGAACCCTTACCGGCTTGCGCTGGCCGCCAAAATGGGCGCACACCGCACCGTAAACGTCAAAGAAGAGAACCTGTCTGACGTGATGAAGAGCCTGGACATGAAAGAGGGGTTCGACGTCGGGCTTGAGATGTCCGGCTCGGCGGTCGCTTTCGCGGATATGGTCGATCACATGTTCAACTCCGGGCGGATCTCCATGCTCGGCTTTGTTCCCGGGGACACCAAAATCAACTGGAACAAACTGATCATGAACGGCCTGACGCTCAAAGGCATCTACGGCCGCGAGATGTACGAGACCTGGTACAAGATGACCGCCATGCTGCAAAGCGGGCTGAACATCGACCCGGTCATCACCCACCGCTTTGAGGCCGCCGACTTCGAAAAGGGGTTCGCAGCCATGAACAGCGGCGAGTCGGGCAAAGTCGTACTCGACTGGGCGAATATTTAGGGTCTGTTGACATAAATGGAATGCACGGATTTTTGAGCGATTTTGAGTGCATTTCAAGGCGGAGGATTGAGGAATACCAGATGTATTCCGCTGAGACTCTTCGCTGTGTGGGCGCTCATCGTCAGTATTTTGTGACGGCAACGCAGAAAGGCATTAAAATCGCCAAAAATACGGGCCGTTAGCTTTATGTCAACAGGCCCTAGGGGGGCGTAGAAAATGAAAGACGCGCTGAACATCTTTAAGCAGACTACAGACGAAATCAAGGCAGCCGGGCTTTTCAAAGAAGAGCGGGTGATCACTGTCCCACAAGGCGGGCGGATCAGCACACAGGCGAAAAGCGACGTGATCAACATGTGCGCCAACAACTATCTTGGGCTGGCCAATCATCCCCGGCTGGTCGAGGCCGCGAAGAATGCCCTTGACCACTGGGGCTACGGGATGGCGTCGGTGCGGTTTATCTGCGGGACTACCCAAATCCACAAAGAGCTGGAAGCCGCGCTCACCCGCTTTTTGGGGATGGAGGACACAATCTTGTACGCCTCCTGTTTTGACGCAAACGCCGGGCTGTTCGAGACCCTGCTGGGCAAAGAGGACGCGATCATCTCGGACAGCCTGAATCACGCCAGCATCATCGACGGGGTGCGGCTGTGCAAGGCCGCCCGCTACACCTATCAAAACAGCGATATGGCTGAGCTGGAGGCAAAGCTGAAAGAAGCGGATGCGGCCGGTGCGCGGATCAAGCTGATTGTCACCGACGGCGTGTTTTCGATGGACGGTTACATCGCAAATCTGCCGGACATCTGTGACCTTGGCGACAAATATAACGCACTGATCATGGTGGATGACAGCCACGCGGTCGGGTTTATCGGCCCAAACGGCGCCGGGACGCCCGAATACCACAAAGTCACCGAGCGGGTCGATATCATCACCGGTACACTGGGCAAGGCGCTGGGCGGCGCGTTGGGAGGGTACACCTCCGCGCGCAAAGAGATTGTCGAGCTGCTTCGCCAGCGCAGCCGGCCCTACCTCTTCTCAAACAGCCTGTCACCCAGCATTGTGGCCGCGGCCACCGAGGCGCTTAAACTGCTGGGCGAAAGCGGCGATCTGCGCGATACCCTCAAGGCAAACACCGCTTATTACCGGGACGAATTGACCCGGATGGGGTTTGACCTGCTGCCGGGTGAGCACCCGATTGTGCCGGTCATGCTGTACGATGCGCGGGTGGCCAAAGAGTTCGCCGAGCGGATGCTGGAAAAAGGTGTGTATGTGATCGCGTTCAGCTTCCCGGTTGTGCCAAAAAACCGGGCGCGAATCCGCACACAGGTTTCAGCCGGACACTCAAGAACCGATCTCGATCAGGCGCTTGAGGCGTTCGCGGCTGTCAAGCGGGAGATGCGTTTATAGCAGTTGACAATTGACAGTTGACAGTTGACAGTGATTGAATCGCTTCGCGATAAATTTTAAAAAAGGCAGTGGGCGGAAAGTTTCCGCCCACTGCCCTTTAATTGTCCATTGTCCACTGTCAATTGTCAATTGTCAATTGTTACGACGTCCCGCTCGCTTGCGCCCCAGGTGTCTGCGGTCGCGCTGGAAATGAATGCGCGCTCAACCACGTATTCGCCGGGGGTGGCAATCCGCGCGTAGTAGACAATCGGTCCGGGCCGTATGCCAAATGAGCCGAATTGCAGCCGCTGGCCTTGGCGGGATCGTAACCACCAGCCGGTACCGTGGGTACCGCCCGCAAATTGCGTGCCGGCCGCAAACCGCTCAAACCGCATCCCGGTCGGGATGTAGTCATCCATCACCAGCCCGGTATCACCCACCCGCAAATCAAAAGCGGAAAGGTCGGGGGTCAGCGTAATCCGCACAAGCGCACCCGGCTCGAATACCCCGTCCACCGGGGTCAATGTCTTGGTCAGCCCGATTAGGCGGTTCGATTCGTCTGTTGACGGGTCGCCGACAAAGTAAACGTCGGCATATACCTGACCGGTAAGCGTCTCAAAACTCGCGGCGGCAAACTCGTCGCGGCTGAGCGTCAGCCGATAAAAGCCGCTTGTCAGCTCCCGGGTGATCGTCTGTCCGCCTATTTGGTAGCTGAAGCTGGCTGTACTTCCGCCGGTTGGCGCAAACTGCCGTAAGTAATAGATCATTTCAAGCAGAAGCGGCTCCTGCCCGCGAGGCTGATGGCGGGTGAGGTAAAGCGCCAAACCGTGGGCATCCTGATGACCCATCAGTGTGGCCAGCATAAGGGCGGCGGCTGTTGTCTGGTTCGCGTCCATTCTCCCGTCGGCAACTGAGAGCGCAATGTCGCCCGCAAGCCCGGGATGTTCGCTTAACTGCGCGGTGACCAGCGTATTGTACCACTCGCGCGCACCGGCGGCATCTCCCGAAATGTACATGGCCATAGCCAGATAAATCCGGTCGATGTAGTCGAGTCCTGCGCCTTGAGCCATATAGTCGCGCAAACTGACGCCTATTTCCTGCCCGGCAAGTGCGCGGGCCGCAAAAATGGCCGAACCTCTGCCGCTGTGCTGTGTGTCGTCAAAATCTATCTGCATCTGTGGCAACTCCACGAAATCTGGCAATGCGAGGTGTGCCAGCACAGTCAGCTCAATGTTTTCGGCCGCGTGAGGCAGCGGGCGCAGGAACGACCAGCGCGAATGCAAGTCTGTGATGTCCTCCTGCCCGAAAGCGGCGCTGTGCCAGCTGTCCTGTGTGGCGATAAACCGCCTGGCAAGCCGCGCTTCTGTCCGCCAGCTCCCCCATGCCCGCGAGACGACCGTGCGGAAGACCGCGTTATACGTCCGCGCATTTTCGCTGTAGAGGACAACGCTGACCGGCCAGCGAAGCGGGTCAATCTCAATCCCATCGCTCAAATTAAATGTCTCGACCCGTGAGACTTCGATCCCCGACCGGATCACCTGCACCGGCAGTTCAACCGTGTCGCGATGCCCGCCGCTTCTGCCCTCGACCGTGACCGTGTACTCACCTAAATCCAGCGGGCCGAAGTCGACACTCAGGTATCCGCGTACGGTTCCGGCTGCTTCTCGGACAAGGTCAATTCCCTCGCCGGTCAGCCTGACATGATAACTTACGGGGTCGTTGTCGTCCACCCCGACCCCCGCACTGTACAGCCCGACCACAAACGAATCTCCGGCCAGCAAGGTCTGGTTGACAATTGGGGTAACAAAGTAGTCGAGTGTGACAATCGCGTTTGCCCGCGCGTTCCCGGCCATATTGTCGGGGGTGAGGGCAAGGGAGGTCAGCCGCCAGCTGGTGACGCTGTCCGGCAGGCCGACGGTTATTCGCGCGATTCCCGCCTCATCGGTGTGCGCGGCGGCGAAGTGGGCGGTGTCGGGAAAGTCGCGGCGAATCTGGTGGTCATCTCCCCCGCCGCCCCCACCCTGCCCGAAGTTCCGGAATTGGGTGAAGGAAGTGTAGTGGTGAATACGCGGGAAGAAAACATCCCGGTAAAGGGTGCGAATAAAGTCAACATGCTGCTCGCGCACCGCGAAAATCGCCTCATCCACCACGCTGAGCAACACGATTGCGCCCGCGGCCGGCTGGCCGGTAAAACGCTCGGTTACCCGCACGGTGAGCGCCAGCTCATCCCCGGGGGAATAAGCGGCGCGGTCCTGCTCAAGAGTGAGTTCCAGCTCGCGGCGCTCGGGGTTAAAGGACATATAAGTGTTGCCTAATTCAAAGATATGCCGCCCGTCAAAGAAAGCCCCGGTCAACAGGTAGTTTGGCAAAAGGCCCTCATCAAAAGGCAGTGAGATTTGATTGCCCTGTGTGACGCGCAGGGATGCAAACCCGTCCTGCACCACCGCGCTTAGAATAAACCCGCTCGTATCTTCGACCAGGTCAGCATTGTTTCTCAGGCTGAACGACACGTTCTGGCCGTCCACAAAGCTTTCGCGGTTGCCGTAAAACCGCCACCACTCCGACCCGCCCCAGCCCTGGCCGAAATGCTCGTCGAAGACGCGCTCATCCTCCGCGCTGTCGTGGTAAGCCGGGTCGTGGTTGAGGGTGAGCGAATAGCGGTGGATTCCGTCATCCGTGCCGCCGATATCCAAAAACCGGTCGCCGCCCCAGCCCAGGCCGACTCGCTCATTTACCGGCAAACCGCGCGAATCGTCTATATTGAGCATCGCGTACAGAAATTCGCCGTCCCCCGGTCTGGGCAGATCGGTGAGCAAAGCCCGCCCGCCCACTGTCTCAAACTCGCGCACCTCAACGACTTCTTCCTGGCGGACAAACCGGTAGCTGTTGCGGTTTACGCGGTGTACCCGGTCGTAAAATGTTCCGGTTATCTCTCGGGCAAAATAAACCCGATTGATGCTCACCGTGCCCGGCTGCGAGAGCGGCCGTCCGCGCAAAACCTCGTGATCCCAAAGGCTGTGGGCATCGGTAACCCGGGAAATGTCGATGGCGTGGGTGTTCACTTCCAGCGTGTTGGCCGCCCGGTCAAAACTGCCGGTCAGCATTACGTCCCGGTGGATGGCCATAATAGACCCGACGCCGGTTACCTGCTCGTCGGCGGCCGCTTCACCCGAAAAGCCGAATGTATAGCTTTGCGGACGCCAACTGTCCAGGGTTTCGATAATCCGGAAGTCCACGGGCAGATTGCCGTCCGGGTCGGTTATCAGGTTCCCTGTCTCAAGCACAAATCCGGTCACGCCCCAGCTCCTGTTCCAAGGGTCGACTCTTAGCGGATAGGCGGGGGCCGGCGTGCCGTCAAACAGGCTGACATTGATGGCAGCCGAAACTGTGTCCGTCTCGCCCAGCAAAAAGACCGGCGCGTCCGGAACAGCGTCGGTGCGAAAGACCGGTGCGACAAAGTCGTTGATGGTCAGCCAATCTGAGAAGATTACGTCGCCCGCCGCAGTCTCCAGCGCAAGGGTTTCCCAGCTCCAATTGGGAACTGCGATGTTGGCCAGCTCAATTTCGGCCATAAAAGTTCCGTCCGGCAAAAGGGTGATTGGCTGGCTCACCCGGCTCTCGCGCAAGTTGAGCGTAAGACCGCTAGGCAGCGAACCGGACAGGCCGCGCGGCCGAACCATACCCCAAACGCGGATGGTGTCGGTCGTTCGGTAGATCTGCCGATCGGTGTAGACATAGCTTATATACCGGCGCTGGCCCTCACTCGCCCCGCTGTCGCGGAAGTGATCGCCGTACCGCTCCCCGGCCACAAAGACCCGTTCGCCGTCGGTGACCGTAAAGCGCTTGTCGATCACCCACTGCCACTGGTCAAGGCGGGCGTCCTGTTCGGTAAACTGTACGCCGGAAATCACCGCCACCCCGCTTTGATCGGTCCTGCCGGTGGCAACAAAGTCACCGTCAAAGTGGATATCCGCGCCCGCCAGCGGCCGGCCGGTGTTTACATCGTGCGCCCAGACAATTGCTTCATCCCCGGTGGTCATATAAAAGACCGATATCTCGCTGACCTGCATCAGAATACTGCGGGTCGCGGCGCCAATGGCCAACTCCTCGGAACCGGCAGTGACTTCAACATGATACCACCCGGCCGGTAGCTCTTCGGGAAAGACGATCAGGCTCCGCCACCAATCGAGCGGCTCGGGGGTGACTTCAAACGCGGCAACAACGGGCAGAGTTCTCGCGTCATAGCCCTCGATGCTAGCGGTGTCGTGTATGCTCAGTGCGACGTAATAAGCCTCCCAGCTGCCAATCGCGCGGACTGTGACCGAAACGTCCGGAAATTCGGGAGTCAGGTAGCCGTCAATCTGCGCGGACAATGCCGGGACATCCCCGGCGATGACATTGACGTTGGTCATATCCCCCGAAAGCGAAAACCATGCACGTTCGTGCGAATCGTGCCCGTCTTCCCTGCCGGTTGTGAATGTAAATTCAAACGGCACAAGCAGCTGCGCACCGGTCGCGTCTTCGAGCGGCGGTGAGATGACAATCCGGTAGACGGTCTCCGGCCTGAGCGGGTGGGTGGGCATAATTCGGACAGTGTCACCCTCTTGCGGGAGCACGCGAAAATCCTCGTAATGTCCGTCCCGCGAGCGGAAGACCGACATCGAATCGAACAAGCTCTGCACCGAATCCGAGTTGAACCGCAGATAGATCGCGGTAGTGACCGACACCCCCCGCGCCTGGTCATGGGGGAAAACTTCAAGGATGATCAGCTCATTGCGGACAGCAAACGCAAACGCCTGACCGGCCACGGTAATGGTCAGCTCGCTGTTTTTTTCAAATGGGGTAAGCGGAAATTGGGTAAGCTCGAACACGCCCGGCTGGTCGGTCTCCATAAGGCGGAATGGGTGAACCGGTTGGATATCAATCATTTCGCGGGCTTCGGCAAGTTCGGGTACACCCGGCAGTGTGATCAGAAAGGAAGTGTTCGGCGCAATCCCGGTCTCGTCGTAAATCAGCGGTGTAACCGAGATACCACCTCGCTCGCCGCCCGGCAAAGCAAGCCAAAGAACCCCCACAAGCAAAACCGTCAGCGCGGCAATCGCGAGATACCCAATCTTCGGGAATCTCTGGGATGCGGATGTCGGCTCTGGCTGTGCGGCCGTGTCTGCCGGCGGTTGTTCGGCCTCCGGCTGGCTCTCGCCGGTCGGCTGAGCGCCCGCTTGTTCGGTTTCCGGTTCAGTTTGGGCGGCCGCGTCTGCCGGTGGCTGTTTGGCCTCCGGCTGGCTCTCACCGGTTGGCTGAGCGCCCGCTTGTTCGGTTTCCGGCTCTGATTGGGCGGCCGTGTCCGCCGGCGGTTGTTTGGCCTCCGGCTGGCTTTCACCGGTCGGCTGAGCGCCCGCTTGTTCGGTTTCCGGTTCAGTTTGGGCGGCCGCGTCTGCCGGCGGTTGTTCGGCCTCCGGCTGGCTCTCGCCGATCGGCTGAGCGCCCAATTGTTCTGTTTCCGGCTCTGGCTGCGCAGTCACATCGACTTTTGGTTCTTCCTGCACACTGTGGCTCTCTCCATCAGGCTTTTGCAAAGACTTTACACCTCCCGTGATATCGGGGTCAATTTGCGGTTTGTATCCCAAGCGCCTCGCCGTCGGTGACCAGCACAATAGTCCCGTTTAAGTCGGTGCGCAGAATTCGCACATCCATTTCTTCCAAACGCTCGATGGTGGAGCGGTGCGGGTGGCCGTAGCGGTTGTCCATCCCGGCCGAAATGACCGCGATGTTGGGCGCAACGGCGTTTAGAAATGACTGGGTGGTGGATGTTCGGCTGCCGTGGTGGGCAACACTCAAGACGCTGCTGCGTATCCCGCCCGCGTGTGCCAGATCCGATTCGGCGGCGACTTCGATATCCCCGGTAAAGAGAAAAGAGACCTGTCCGTATTCAAGCCTGCTGACCACGCTAAAGTCGTTGACCTCACTGTACCCGCGAATCGGGCCAAGGATGGTCAGAGTCGCTCCGTCGCCCAGCGCAAACATCTGACCGGGCCGCGCCGGAGTGATCGAGAGTTCGCGCTCGAGCAGCGCCATCAAAAAGTTTGTGTAAGTCCGGGTGGTCGGAACCAGCTGGTCGGGCAGCTCGGGCAGAATAACTTCGCCGATTTCGAGCTCGCGAACCACTTCGATCAAGCCGCCGATGTGGTCGGCGTGCGGGTGTGTGGCGATCAGGATATCCACCCGCTCAACGCCCTGCCCGCGCAGGTAACCAAGCACTTCCGGCCCCCGGCCGTTGTCGCCGCCGTCTATCAGCACATTCTTTTCAGGCGCGACAATCAGAACACTCTCGCCTTGCCCCACATCGAGAAAGTGAACCTCTATCCCCTGGCCGGGCGCGGTTTCCTGCGCATCCGGGATCGGAAGAAACACCGGCTGATCGGCGCCGCTACCGGTCATCTGGCCAATCAATCCCGCGATCGACGGCAATCTGACTTCGGGCAAGCCAAAATCCTGTCCTCTGTCCTGCATAGTTGAAAGCGCGGCAAAGCTGACCACCGCGGCCACAAGCAAGATGACAATCCCAAAATTGCCGCGTCTGACTCTATTTCTTCCCCGCATGGCGTCCCCTCCTTTCCGGTTTTGTTTTTTGCTGCCCCCCGCCGGGGATCAGGCAATCCGGCCGGCTGCCGATCAAATCAGCCCGCCCGGCTTTTCGCAAGATTCTGGCAATCAGTTCCCGGTTTTCCGGCTTGTAATACTGTAACAGCGCGCGTTGTGCGGCCTTTTCTTCCCGGCTGTTCGGGATGTAGACCGGCTTACCGGTTGCCGGGTCAATGCCTGTGTGGAACATGCAGGTAGACGCCGTTCCCGGCGTCGGGTAAAAATCCTGCACCTGCTCCGGCCGGATCCGCATCTTTTTGAGATAAACAGCGAGGTCAATCGCGTCCGCTATGGTCGATCCGGGGTGTGAGCTGATCAGGTATGGCACTAAGTATTGCTCTTTTCCTGCTTTCTTACAAGCCGCGTAAAAAGCTTTGGCAAAGCGCTCGAAGACTTCAATCCGCGGTTTGCCCATCAAAGCCAGCAGGCGGGGGGCGCAGTGCTCGGGCGCGACTTTGAGCTGACCGCTGGTGTGGTGCTCGACCAGTTCGCGCAAAAAGGCCGGGTCGGGGTCGGCGAGTATGTAATCGTACCGCAAGCCGGATCGGACAAACACTTTCTTGACCCCGGGAATCTTGCGCAGGCCGCGCAGGATCTCAAGGTATTCGCGGTGATCAACTTCCAGATTTTTGCAGGGATTAGGCGCGAGGCATCGTCTGTTATTACAAACCCCACGGGCCAGTTGAACCTTACAGGCGGGGCCGCGAAAGTTTGCGGTCGGCCCGCCCACATCGTGGATATACCCCTTGAATCGCGGGGAGGATGCGATACCCCGCCCTTCCTCCAGAACTGAGCGCACACTGCGCGCGGTGACCGACCGGCCCTGATGAAAAGCGATCGAGCAAAAACTGCACCCGCCAAAACACCCCCGGTTGTGAATAATCGAGAACCCGACCTCCTCGATGGCTTTTACCCCGCCCTGCCTTTCATACGACGGGTGATATCCCCGCATAAACGGCAGTGCAAAGACCGCATCCAGCTCATCTTGGCTAAGCGGCGGCGCGGGCGGGTTCTGCACCAGATAAAGGCCGTCCCCGTGGCCTTGGATAATTGCCCGCCCGGTGATGTGATCCTGCTCATCCATCTGCATCTTGAACGCGCGGGCAAACGCGGCCTTGTCGGCGGCCACCTTTTGATAAGCCGCACAGCTGACCGCGCTCTTGGGGAAGCTTGTGCCGCCCCGCAAAACCGCGGTTCCCCGGATATCGCTCAGCGATGAAATGTCTTCCCCACCGGCCAGCCGCCCGGCGATTTCTCTCGTTTGGCGCTCACCCATTCCGTAGACCAGCAAATCCGCGCCGCTATCCACAAGGATGGACGGCCTGACTTTATTTTCCCAACAGTCGTAGTGGGCAAACCGGCGAAAAGACGCTTCCAGCCCGCCGATGATGATCGGGCAGCCCCCGTACAGAGCCCGGATTTTTTGGCTGTAGACAACGGTTGCGCGGTCAGGGCGCCTGCCCGCTTTGTTGCCGGGGGTGTAGGGGTCATCCGAGCGCTTGCGCCCGGCGGCGGTGTAGTGGCTGACCATCGAGTCGATGTTCCCGCCTGTCACAAAAAAACCCAGCCTCGGCCTGCCAAAACGCGCAAAGTCGCTGTCACCGCCCGGTTGGGCAATGACGGCGACCCTGTGGCCAAGGCTTTCAAGCAGGCGGGCGATGATCGCGATCCCAAAAGACGGGTGATCGACATAAGCGTCCCCGGTCACACAAACAAAATCAATCGTGTCCCAGCCGCGCGCGGCGGCCTCTTTTTTGGTCAGAGGCAGAAAGTGCATGAATATCCTCCGTTGGCTACCGCACAATCTCGCGGATCTCGAACAGATCATTGCGTTCGCGCTCAATCAGGTAGTCCAAGTTAAAGTAAAGGGCGGCCAGCGCGCCCCTGCTTTGCTGTACGAAGATGATGACACCCGCCTCATCCCCCTGTCTGACCGCCTCAATTACGACGGGGATATAGTCCCTGAAATAATACAGGATCGCTTCTATTTCCGCGACCGCGGCCAGGCGCTCGTCAAGCACCGACATGCGGATGGTGGTGTCGGTAATCAGCAAATGCTGAAACTCCATAAGCGGCTCGATAATCTCCTCAAAGAGATGTTCGAGAAAGTGTTCTTGCAGATCAAGGTCGGCCGGGGCGAGCGCCTCGTCATAAAGATAGAGCACAACGCCGGCCATAATTCGCCGCGCGTCCATTATATGTACCTCAATATCCCGCAAAAGGTCATAGCGCACAAACACAAACTCGAACAGATGTGACAGCGCCTGTTCTGCCTGGGTTGGCAGCTGCACGGTCGGCTCGGGCACAACGTAGGTCGTCTCACCGGGCAGGGGGGTGGCCTGGGATGGGCCGGTACAGCCCGCGGCCAGCAGCAATGCCAATACAACCACCAAAATCTTCACATCCACTCACCTGTCTTTCAATTCTCAGCAGTTTTCAGTGGGACACCGGACAGGCCGGCGATTTGCCTATCCGTCACACCCCTTACAAATCCGCGAACTCGAACTCATCCGGCCTTGCCTTGACCCCTCCCCGCTCAAGGGAGATAACCGGGTCATCGTGCGGCAAAACCAGATCAAAGGGCGGGTCACCGTCGCTGCTGTTCGGCTCGGCGGTAAAGCTCTCGTCTTTTCGCGTTTGGTTAAGCATAGCGGTCTCCGCGCCCGCAAGGCGCATTTCCATCCACCGCTCTTTTGAAATCATCACCTGGCGGGGCTTGCTGCCCTCAAACGGGCCGACAATCCCCTTCTGCTCAAGCTGATCGATAATCCGCGCCGCGCGGGCGTAGCCAAGCTTGAGGCGGCGCTGTAATTGGGAGGTGGATGCCTGCCCGGCCTCGACCACACACTCGATGGCCTGGGGCAGCATTTCGTCCTCGCCGCTTTCGGCCTCCGGGTCGGACGCACCGCCCTTGCCTTTGGTAACCACTGCGTGGCGGTCAATTTCTTCGATGATCGCCTTGTCGTAGTCCACAGCCGCGCTCTCTTTGATAAACCCGATTACCGACTCAACTTCCGGCTCGGTGACAAAACATCCCTGCACCCGAACCGGCTTTGACACCCCAACCGGATAGAACAGCATATCCCCGCGGCCAAGAAGCTTCTCGGCTCCGCCCATATCCAGAATCGTCCGGCTGTCCACCTGGGAGGAGACCGCGAACGCGATCCGGCTGGGGACATTGGCCTTGATTATCCCGGTGATTACGTCGACAGACGGGCGTTGGGTGGCAATGACCAGGTGCATCCCGGCCGCGCGGGCCATTTGGGCCAGCCGGCAGATGTTGTCCTCAACTTCACTGGGCGCGGCCATCATCAGGTCGGCCAGCTCATCGATCACAATCACCATTTTAGGCATGGCCTCAAGGTTTTCGCGCTCGGCCGCCAGCCGGTTATACCCGGCCAGATCCTTGACCCCGTTAGCCGCGAACAGCTTGTAGCGCTCCATCATCTGGCTGACCGCCCAGCCCAGCGCGCCCGCCGCCTTTTTCGGCTCGGTCACCACCGGCACAAGCAGATGTGGTATCCCGTTGTAAACGCCCAGCTCGACCACTTTCGGGTCAACCAAAAGCAGCTTGACTTCGTCCGGGGTATACTTGTAAAGCAAACTCATGATGATCGAGTTGATACAGACCGATTTGCCCGACCCGGTTGACCCGGCGATCAGCACATGCGGCATCTTGCCGATGTCGGCCAGTATGATATTCCCGGCAATGTCTTTGCCCAGCGCGATGGTCAAAACCCCGGCCGATGAGGTGAATTCAACCGACTCGATCATCTCACGGATGTTGACCATGCTCACGTTTTTGTTGGGAACTTCCACCCCGACCGCCGCTTTGTTGGGGATCGGCGCCTCAATGCGGATGCCCGCCGTCGCAAGATTCAGGGCAATGTCATCGGCCAGGCCGGTGATCTTGCTGATCTTGACCCCGGCGGAGGGCTGCAACTCATATCGGGTGACCGACGGCCCGCGGCAGATGTCGGTGATCCGGGTCTGAACGCCGAAGCTTTTGAGGGTGTCGACCAAAGTTTGCGCGTTGTTTTTGAGCTCTTCGCTCACATCCACGCTGGAAGGCCCTGTGCCGGCCTGCAAAAGCGTAGTAGGCGGAAAGATATACTCAGGCGGCGGCAGTGGCGCGGGCGGGGTGGCGGTTGGGTATACGATCGGCTCCATCACCGGCTCGGGGACCGCTTCTTCCCAGCCGGGTTCGGCGGCCTGCCCGACAAACCGGTCGACGATCTCGAAGATTTCCTGTTTTTCTTCCCGGCGCTCGGCACTCAGGATGTCCTCTTCCAGCGGGTGAACCGGCTCGGCTTCAATTTCCGCGGCCGCCCCCTGCAGCTGTTCAGCCGGGATGAACTCGACGTGGTCTTCCCGGAAAGCCTGCGCTGGCCTGAACGAGGGCGCGGCGGGGTGAATCTCAATCGGCGGATCGTCAAAAACCGGATGATCCGGGCTTACTACCGTGTCCTCACTGATGTCCACGTCAAAGGCGGTGAAGACCGGCTGGCTTTTAGCCGCCTTGGTTTCTTTGGCCGCCTGTTTGGCCATCTTTTTTTGGGTTGCGGCCTCCCGGCGCTCGCCCCGCTCCTGCATTTTTTCGGCGAAGCTTTCTTCCAGCCCCTCGACCGGCTTTCTGGCCGCGCGAATCAGGCCGATCAGGGTCGATCCGGTAATCAGCATAGCCAGCACAAAAATCAACAGCGAGATGATGATGGAAGCCCCTGTCCGCTCAAAAAAGAAGAGAAGCGGAAAAGCAAAAACCGCGCCGGCCAAACCGCCCCCGCCGGGCAGCTGCCCGGTCGCGTACAGCGCGATGATGTTGTCGACAAAGGTCTCCTCCCCCGGCAGACCGGGGCCAAAGATGGTAAACGCACCCGCGAGGACCAAAATCAGCAGGCTGACCTGCCAGACCTTGGCCTTGACCGAAGAGAGTGGTTTTTCCATAGCGGCGATCACCGCGATATAAACGAGCAAAGGCGCCCAAAAGTAGGCGCTGATCCCAAACATGCCGAACAGAAGGTTGTGTATTGTCCGCCAGAGCCTGTCCCCTTCAATAAAAGTGAGCGCCCCCAACAGTATCCCCAAAGCGAAGAGTATAACCGCCCACATCTGTTTTTTTGCGCCGGATGCAGCCGCCGGTTCTTTCTTATTTGGTTTTTTCGGCTTTGCCGCCGTGCGTCCCGCCATTTGACCTTAACCCCCGTGTATTGTGATCTTAACCCAACAGCCCCGCTATCAAATTCCGAATCGGGGCGGCTGTAAATATTCCGGTGACCACCCCTAATACTGCCATGATGATGTAAGCGCGCCGTGACGTTTTCGGCTTGCCCGGTTCCCTTTTTTCCATTTTAGCCGCCTCCTATCCTATAATCATGGCGCGGATCATGCCGTCGGTAAAGTGCTCGACCGTCGCCACCCCAAGTACCAAAATCCCCAGCACCAGGGTATACCACGCGAAGTATTTAAACTTATCCGAAACCACCAGCCAGCGTATTGCGCGGATGGCCAAAAGTCCAAAGATGAGCGAGAACAAAATGCCGATCACCATAGCCGATACAGGGTAGCTGACCCCCTCGTGTATGGCCTCGCGCATCTCAAGTATGCTGGCCCCCAACACTGCCGGAACCCCCATAATGAACGAAAAGGCAACCGCGTACTTGCGGTCCAGCCCCATGATCAAGCCGGCCGCAATGGTCGAACCCGACCGGCTGATTCCCGGCACGGCCGCAAACGCCTGCATAGTCCCGATCACCAGCGCGTCCCGCGCCTTCATGTCCTTGGCCGTCTTGTAACCCTTGATGCACCGCTCAGACAAAAACAAAATCCCGCTGGTGAACAAAAACGCAAACCCCTCAACAAACAAGCTGTCATTGGTAGCAACCGCCGTAAGCCAATCTCGCAAGAAGACGGTGATGATCAGCGGGAAGAGGGAGAGTATGAGCAAAACGATCATCCGGCGCTTTGGGTTGGCCGTCTTCCACTTAAACCGGCCGCGAAAGACATCCGGCAGCATCTTAAAGAACTCTACCACCAGACCGGCAATCGTGCTCCAAAAAGCCAGCACAACGGCCAGCAATGTGCCCACATGCAAAAGGACGGTAAAGAAGAGGCCGTATTCCGACCCCTGCCCGGTAAAATACTGCACAAGTGAGAGATGCCCTGAACTTGAAACAGGCAGGAACTCGGTCAGCCCCTGCACAATGCCTTGAAAGATCGCGTTGCCTATGGTCATTTGTATACCGCCTAACTATGTAGTGCAGAGAGCGCCGCCCTCTGCCTGATCTGCCCTATTTATACAGTGCGTCTAACCGCGAAAAATACTGCCCGGCTTATACTCGTTTTTAAGGTAAAGGGCAGGGTCAGTCGAATACAGCCTGGTAGCTACAAACCCCTGTGGGGTATCCTGCCCCTCCAGCTGGCCGCCCGCAACCGCGATCGCGCGTATTCTCGACGGCTTTTCATCCTCCAAAAGATATTGGATCGGCGTAACGGAGTGTATGATCATCGCCCGCCACCCGTTTTCATTGTATGCGAATCACCTTTCGGCGTATGCGCCTGACTGACCGCGGGCTGCTTTTTGGGCGGGCGCCCTTTGGGCTTGCCCTCCAGCTGTGCCATCGCGCGCGGGCTGGCGACTTTCGGCAGCTCTTTTTGCCCCGCGGGCGGGCGGCCTCTCGGTTTTTTGGTTTCCTGTGCTTTCTGCTCTTTTGCCTTGCGTTTCTTATCCTTTTCGATCAGATCATACAGGCGATTGGTGGCATCACTCAGCCCGCCCAAATTATCGATTAACCCGCACTTGACTGCCTCTGACCCATCCAGAACGGTACCGACATCCATGACCAGCTCCCCGGTCTTCATCATCAGCTCACGAAACTTCTTCGAGCTGATCCGCGAATTATCTTCCACAAACCGTACAATTCGCTCCTGCATCTTGTCGAAGTAGCTGAGTGTTTGCGGCACACCCAACACCAGCCCATTCATACGCACCGGATGGATGGTCATAGTGGCCGAGGGCGCAATATAACTGGCCATTGCGCTGACCGCCAGCGGCACCCCGATCGAGTGCCCGCCGCCCAGCACAAGCGAAACAGTCGGCTTGCGCATCCCTGAGACCAGCTCGGCGATGGCCAGCCCGGCCTCTACATCCCCGCCCACCGTGTTTAAAATAATCAACAGCCCTTCGATATCCGGGTCTTCTTGTATAGCCACCAGCTGCGGGATGACGTGCTCGTATTTGGTAGTTTTGTTCTGCGGCGGGAGGATGTAATGCCCCTCGATCTGTCCCGATATTGTAATTGTAGGCAGCGGTTAGAAGTTGTAGACGATTTCCAGCCCAAACTCGTTGGTTTCGCCATCCCGCTCGCCTACGCGGATGACCTCGATGAACGCCCGCACAATGTCGCGGTCAAGCTCTAGGAAGTCTTGGTACTGCGCGATGATATTCGCCACCCGGTCGCCTGCATTCTGCTTCTCGTGCAACTTGTCGAGCTGGGCTTGGATGTGCTTGTCGTCAGCTTCCAGCTTTTCGCGCTTGTCCCGCAGGTTCGCTGATATAAGCGCGAAGTCATTTTCGGACAGCGCACCGCTCGTCTTGTCGATATACGAGCTACTCAGAGCATCGCTGACACGCTTTAGCTCGAACACAATCTTATCCTTTGCGCGTTGCAGGGCAGCAATCTCGCCGCTGAAATCCCGGCTGTGCGCGTGTTTGGCGAGTTGTTCCGGATCACAGTAGAGAGTGATGATGTTGCGAATGCGCTCGGTCAGCTCATCTACCAACACATCATATTTTACCATAGCACAGGTGCATTTAGCAATGCCCGACTTTCGACCCGCACAGCGGAGATATTTGGTACTCTTATTCAGCCGCCCGGAGCCGGAGGTAATCAGCGACCGACCACACACCTTACACTTGATTATACCGGCAAAGATGTTTGAAACCGCTCGACTTGTGCTAGCGTTGCGGTTGTGCAATCCACGGGTAGCCTTTGCCGTTTGAACCCGCTCGTAGTCCTCTTTGCTCACAATCAGTTCGTGTGTATTCTCGACCACAATCCAATCGTCTGGGGTCCTCTCTTTCGATGTCTTTGACTTGTAGGTAGCCTTGCCGTAACGGTTCTGAACCAGTGTCCCGGTGTAATTGGGGTTGCGCAGTATATGCCAAACCGTGTGGTCGCTCCAAAGAAGCACATCGGCGGCCTCGTCACTTCGATTGGACTTGATGCCATTGATTTGGCGGTATTTGCTTGGGCAAGGCACACCCTCGTCATTTAAGCAGTTGGCAATTGCCTTATTGCCGTAACCATCGAGATAGAGCTTGTAGATGCGCTGAACCACGGCGGCGGCCTCTGGGTCTATGATAAGCTTATGCTTGTCCTGCGGGTCTTTGAGGTAGCCGTATGGCGCGAACGCTCCGGTGTACTGCCCCTGCTTTTTCTTGCCGGTCATGGTCGCGCGAATGTTCTCGGACAAGTCCTCTAAGTACCACTGGTTGACCAGCGAGTTGATTTGGATGTTCTTGCGGCTACCCTTTTGTGAGCTGTCAGCGTAATCGGTAAGGCTGATGAAGCGGATTTGCCATTCAATAAACAGGCCGTTGATGTATTTTTCGACCATTGCGACATCGCGGGCGAAGCGGGACAAGGATTTGCACAGCACCACGCCGAACTTTCGCTGGCGGGCATCCGCGAGCATCCGGTTGAACGCCGGACGGGTGCCATCCGAGCCGGAGTAGTCCTCATCGGAGTAGATGTCAAAAATGTCCCACCCGCGCTCGGTGGCGTAATCGACAAGCATATTACGCTGGTTGGTGATGGATTCGCTGTCATCGCCCTTGCTGACCTTATCGCGGTCTTCTTCGGACAGTCGGATGTATATCGCCGCATTCATCATTGCGGTGTCCCTCCACATCGTGATTGATTCAATTATACACGATTTGGACAATGTTTGCAAGTGCACAGAATATGTAAAGGGCGCTGTGATGCGCCCTTGCGTGTGGTAAATTATCCCGCCTTTGGCTGATTTGTTGCTTCAGTCTGTTTCTGTTTGTTGTTTTCAAGCTGTATCATCAGCCTTGTGACTGCTTCGCGGCGGTCGTCGTCTGACTGAGCTTTGAATGTTTCGGTGACTTGCATACTGTTACCATTCCTCCGTTGGGGAGATTTGGTAGTAGTATGCGTAGTAGGCGCAGGGTTTATGCGTTGTGGAATCGCAGCGACCTTTTCTCTTTGCTTTTGGGAGAGGATTCGGGGCAGATGTATAACCGTGGCAGGCTTGTATTGAAAGGTCATAGTTTGCGTGATTTCTCGATAACTGGTCTGGTTCATGCGGGCCTCCGTAATATTAAATTTTCAAAGTGCGGACCCGCCGAAGCGGGCAGTGTAATGTATATAAGCAACCCTCCTGTCGTTGATGGCCTTGTAATCTCTGGCCTACTGCCGGATTCTATGTAGGCCTATTGCACCCCACTCCACGAAACGGAGAAGGAACAAGAGCATGGTTTACCACAACTTAGCCGTGATTTTTGGAGCAAAAGGTATATTTACCTTACCTACCCGAAAAACCGAAAATATCAAAAACACAAACCCTTTAATTATCAGCTTTTTTGGTTGCGAAAAACGCTAATTTGCTGACATACCCGTGACGTATTATGCCGACAAGAAAGGAAGCGTGCAACTGTTAAGTACGTATCTCTTGCCCCCTTCATTCCTTGCCCTCTTCCGGCATGAGCGTCCAGAGCCACTGGTTGCCTTTTTTGAATGTGCGCACACCCAACACCGCCTTCGCAGTTTTGAGTGTTCGGGCAGATATGTTTTGGTCTTTCGCCTTGCTGAACATTTCAGAGGCGGATACAATCTTGTCGGATAATTCCGATTCCAATAGAGCGACTGCCTTTTCGGATACACCTTCCTTGTCAGCCACCACACCGCCGCCCTTCAATATTTCGTCAATGGTGATGGGGTGTGCGCCGATCCAGCGAAAGCCTGTTTCGGGGTTCAGCTCAAATGCAATTGACTGACCCTCCGGAGCAAGATTGGACTTCCCGTGGGCAAACGCCTTCATGTTCGGGGCATCCTTAATTCTACCAAGTGTTAGCACGCTGCGCGCGGCGGCGAAAATATCTATACTCCCCAAGCCCCGGTATTGACTTTTGCCACCACTCTTATTCAGGTGTCCAACAATGATAATCGCGCAGCCCGTTCTCTCTGCCACAGCACCCAACCGTTTGAACACAGGGCGAATCTCGTTAGCCCTGTGCATATCTACGCCCGCGCCAAGATAGGCCTGCAGAGGGTCGAGTATAAACAGCTTGGCGCCTGTTCTTACGATGGCTTGCTCTATACGCTCATCCAACATGGAGAGTTCGCTGTCACCCTCGTCAATCACATGGATGCGATCGCAATCGGCGCCCAACGATAGCAGGCGCGGCTTGATGGTATCGGCCAGCCCATCCTCCGCCGTTTGGTAGATGACGCTCATGGGTGACAGTGCTTCTTCGCATTCAGGCAGCAAGTCGCCCTTTGTCGCAGACGCGGTGATGGCTAAGACAACGGTGGTTTTCCCACCGCCGCCATCCCCTTGGATGATGGTGATCTTCCCGAATGGTATGTAGGGTCTCCACAGCCAGTGGACTTCTTGGGGTACGATGTCCCGCATTGCGATGAGTGTTAGTTTGTCTTTCACGAAACCTCTCCTTCACTATTTTATTGTTCGAGAGAAAACGCCTCTCACTACTTAGGACGGAAGTCGGCCAAATGGTGCATTGTAAATTGCATAAATTTATCATTCGAGAGAAAACGCCCCTCACTACTTAGGACAAAAATCAACAAAATGGGGCCCATGCAAATTACACAAACTTTTGACGTGTTTTTTGACATCGGAAAAATCTCCTTAACAGACGGATAAAAATGGGGTGATTATTCGGGTTGTCTTGGGTTGCGATAAGTGTTAGTTTGCCTTTCACAAAACTACTTCTTCATCGATTTATAGTTCGAGAGAAAAACACCTCTCACTACCTAGGACTGAAATCGGCAAAGTGTTAAGTCGCAAATTGCACAAACTTTTCGCCAGTTTTATGGCGCAAATTAAAATTCACCTTTAACAGTCGGGATTTTTTTGCACAATGGTAAACTACACAAACTTCGATCTTCTTTTTTGACGCAGCCTCAAAAACATCCACTTATATATCTACAGGAAAAAGAACTGATTGTTCGGGGCACCTTATAAATACATTCATGATACGTTTTACAAGCAGTGGGTGCGCATATGCACACCCGCCATCCGCTTCGCTCCGGCCGCTTGTTGGGCGGCGCCCAAACCCGCAGGGAACGCTGTTCCCTTAAAGCCGCTTCGCGTCTGCTGCGTGTCCTGCGGACGCTAAATAACGGACAGCCTGCGGCTATCAGAGAATCCTCCCAAAAGCTAAGCCCGAGGCATAAATCCCCGGGCCTTTAAGTATTACGAAATGGCGGCACAACCTGTTGCAGTGGCAGTTTTAGCATGGTATAATATTTATATACTACACGCGCCATTTTCTTAGCATGTATGTTGCAGATTGTCTGTGCCACCGCAAAAGGAGGTTGCAACTAGCATGGCAAAATCTATAAGAACCAAAGAAGATCAACGGCGATATAATATGAGCCGCATTAAAAGCAAAGATACAACGATTGAAACTAACTTTAGAAAAGCGCTTTGGCATGAGGGGATAAGATACAGAAAGAATTACAGTCAGCTTCCTGGAAAACCAGATATTGCTGTCACAAAATATCGGATTGCAATTTTTTGTGATGGGGAGTTCTGGCATGGAAAAGACTGGGAAATCAAAAAGCCAAAAATCCAAGAGAACCGCGAGTATTGGATTTTGAAAATTGAGCGAAACATCAATCGCGATGATGAAACGAACCGGCGGCTTCAAAACATGGGGTGGACTGTCTTGCGGTTTTGGGGCAAAGATATCAAGAAAAACATGTCTGTTTGTGTTGATGAAGTTAAATCCGCTATTTTACAATTTAAGATAGATTCATATGATGAATTGTGGGGTGAGGACGAATGCTATCTATAGAAATTTGCGCTGGAGCGGGCGGGCAAGCTCTAGGGTTGGAGCAGGCGGGATTTGGCCATATTGCATTAGTCGAAATTGATTCGGCTGCTTGTGCCACATTGAGAGCAAACCGCCCTCGTTGGAATGTTATTGAAGGCGATGTGAAGAATTTTTCTGCTAAGAAGTATGAAGGTATAGTGGATTTATTAGCCGGTGGGGTTCCTTGTCCTCCCTTTTCGGTTGCCGGAAATCAATTAGGAGCAGGCGATGAGCGCGATCTATTTCCAGAGGCTTTACGGCTTGTGAGAGAATGCAGGCCCAAAGCTGTTATACTGGAAAACGTGCGCGGTATATTTGCCCCTAAGTTTGACGAATATAGGGCGAAAATCAAGCGAAGGTTGCAAAGGCTCGGCTACAAGTGCATTTGGGAACTTGCTCACACACATCATTTTGGTGTGCCACAACAGCGTCCCAGGGCTGTACTAATTGCATTAAGACGTGAATATGCCAAACACTTTGTATGGCCGGTGGGCGTTGCTGCGCCACCTCCGACAGTGGGACAGCTTCTCTATGAAGAAATGTCAAGCAACGGTTGGCGCGAGGCTGCTCAATGGATGAATCTAGCAGACGGCATTGCCCCAACAATCGTGGGCGGGAGTAAAAAGCATGGTGGCGCCGATTTAGGCCCAACCCGCGCAAAGGCAGCTTGGGAAAAGCTAGGTGTAAATGGCATGGGTCTGGCTGACGACGCACCTAGCGCCGACTTTGAGGGTAACCCCAAGCTAACTGTCAAGATGGCGGCACTTGTGCAGGGCTTCCCCAAAGAGTGGGAATTTGCAGGCAAAAAAACCCCCGCATACCGGCAGGTAGGGAACGCATTCCCACCACCAGTTGCAAAGGCATTTGGCAACTCGATTATGAAAGCCCTGATTGCAGGCAATAAAGAACAGGAGATAGCTTTGTATGAAGAAACAAGGGTCACGGGCTAAACTGCGAGAGTACTTCTTGGCGCATATTGGCGAAGTGTTGGAATCCGACACATTGCGCGAAGTAGCAGGCATTAGCGAATGGGCGCGTCGTGTTCGCGAGCTGCGCAATGAGGAAGGATACCAAATCCTAACACACAACGACCGCTCCGACCTCAAACCCGGTCAGTATATACTTGAAGACCCTGTGCCACAACCAGCTTTTGCTCGCGAACTTAGCAAAGAAACACGGGCGTATGTACTTGACCGCAATGGATTCACCTGCCAAATGTGCGGTGCGGTTGCCAGTGAGCCGCATCCGTTCGATTCATCCCGCAAGACACGCCTGCACATCGGGCATATTGTCGATAAGACTATGGGTGGTACCGATGACCCATCGAATCTTCGAGCACTTTGCAGCGTTTGCAATGAGGGCGCGGCGAATCTTACGTTGGATAGGCCATCGCATGAAAAGTTGCTGATTCAGATACGCCGGGCTACTGGGGCTGATCAGTTGAAGGTATTGGAGTGGTTGGTTAGGAAGTTTCCAAAGCAGGCGGGGGAGATGTCTGGACAGTAGATTCCTATTATGACCCATGAGCGTTTGTTTGTATTATTTGAGAGAAAAGGAGCAAATTTTGTGACAGAGCTTTTTCGAACACTGTCTTCGGTAGATGTAGCCGTTATTGTTGCAATAATTTCCGGTGTAGTAGCCATTATCGGCATTATCATCAATAACATTGTTACTTATAAATTAAAGAAAGCCGAAGCAAAAGACAGAGAAAAATCAGAAATGCGAGCAAGAATGAGAGAGCCATACGAAAAGCTCGTTGGGCTAATATACGGTCTTTTGAGTAAAGTAAAGTCAAATAAAGAATTGGACACAGAAGAACTCATAAGGACAATGGAGGAAATTAACAAGTCTATAATACTCAACAGCTCTAACAAAGTTCTGGTAAAGTGGGGAGAATTTCGTATTGGATCGGCTAATCCCAAGAACGCACAGCACATTATGCACCTTATGGTAAAGCTTTTAATTGCTATAAGAGAAGATTTAGGTGTGGAAGGAGAACATCAGATTGAAACAAAGGATATTCTCAGTCTATCAATAAACGACCCAGAGAATTTTTCATGATGTTTATCCAACAAAAAACTTCTTCAAAAATCAGCACCGCCACGCACTAAGCGTAGCGGTGTTTCGTTCGTCTATGTACATTTACGCCTCGTCACTGCCTATAATTACCACCTGCCCTACAATTGTCAAGCAATGAATCACATGCTTGCCTTTGGTAGCTGTGATCGCCCCGGTTTTGATAATCTGGTCGGTCTGCTCACTCTGGCCGGTCTCAATTTCCTCTTGTTCACACTCGTCTTCTTCGTTTGACATGACCTGTGCGTTTCTGCCTTTTCGCTCTGCCTCGCCCATCTACCTGACCCCTTTCCTAAAAAAGTCACGGTAGTTAGTGTTTACCAAACGGCGGGGAATATCCAGTCGAGAGAGCATTGATGGCCGCGCTTTGTTGTGAGATGATTTAAATAACAAGGTATAGTGGATTCATTCACGGTTAACTGTCTAATACCCAAACTCGCCTTCCAGAGATTCGTCGTGGTTTACCCATTCGTCGTTTACCACAATGTTTATGTACCGGTCGCGGTCTGTGCGAACAATTACATGGTTGATGCCCGCATTGATGATCAACCTCCGGCACATAGCACAGGGGCTCGCATTTTCTACATAGCTGCCTGTATCTTTTTCTTTGCCGACAAGGTATAATGTACTTCCAAGCATTTCAGCGCGGGATGCGTGGATGATCGCGTTGGCCTCGGCATGAACCGATCGGCATATCTCATAGCGCTCACCGCGTGGAACGTTCAGCTTGTGGCGGGTACACTCGCCAACGTCGCTGCAGTTGCGCCGCCCGCGGGGCGCGCCCACATATCCGGTCGAGATGATTTCGTCATTTTTGACAATTACCGCGCCAAAGTTTCGGCGCAGACAGGTTCCACGGGTAAGTACCGTTTCAGCTATGTCCAAATAATAATTAATTTTATCGCGCCTGCTCATATCATTTCCCCCCATATACCAAATTCCCAGCTAAATTCACAATATCTTTGCGGTCTTTTTTCCGTACCACTTCGCCCTTCCCTTTACCGTAAGAAAAAAATCTTCGCAAATCTATTCACGAATGGGTGTTGGCATTACTTTAAACATTAATTATACCAAAAAAACGTGTCGGAATCAAGGAGGTTTTCGTGTGCTCGAACTTTCAAACCCCAAGGTGATTCGCGATTTGCTTGCCCGTCATAAACTCAGTCCACAAAAAGCGCTCGGCCAAAACTTTATCACAAACCCGGCGCTTTGTCCGCGAATGGCCGAAGAAGGCGGCGCAATGTCCGGCGTTGGCGCGCTCGAAATTGGGCCGGGGCTGGGTGTCCTGACTGCCGAGCTCGCAAAGCGATGCGATAAAGTCACCGCCGTCGAAATTGACCGCGGGCTTCTGCCGCTGCTAAGCGAAACTTTGTCCGACTTTTCTAACGTAAACATCCTCCACGCGGACTTACTTAAACTTGACCTCGGCGAGGTGGTGCGTGATGCGTTTGGCAGCCTGCCGGTCATTGTCTGTGCAAATTTGCCCTATTATATCACCACGCCGATTTTGATGCACCTGCTTGAATCGGGGGTATCGTTTCAGTCAATCACCGTTATGATGCAAAAAGAGACGGCCCAGCGCATTTGTGCGCCGCTGCCGTCGCGGGGGGCTGGCGCGATCACCGTTTCGATCGCGTGGCGGGCGCAGGCCAAAATCCTGTTTGATGTCTCGCGGGGATCGTTCCTTCCGGCGCCGGATGTCGATTCCGCCGTGATTCAACTCATCCCACGGGTAAACCCTCCCTATCCCGTCGCGGATGAATCCACCCTCTTCGCGGTCATACGACATGCTTTCGCACAGCGGCGCAAGACCCTGCTTAACTGCTTGAGCAACGGGTTTTTCCTTCCAAAAGATGTGGTCACACAAATCTTGGAAACAGCCGAAATACCACCGCAAACACGAGCCGAAGCACTCGATCTGGCGGCGTTCGCGCGGCTTGCGAACGCAATGTCGAATATGGTATAATATCCCTGTAGGGTAGTCTTAGCAATTCTAGATCAAAAAAAGTAACCACGCCGCCTGACTAGCCCGTGGTTACTTTTCATAAAAACTACCAGCCAGCCGCTATCC
Source organism: Oscillospiraceae bacterium (assembly GCA_009784625.1). Lineage (GTDB taxonomy): Bacteria > Bacillota > Clostridia > Oscillospirales > Ruminococcaceae > WRAV01. The sequence goes on from WRBI01000001.1 coordinate 130,434, forward strand.
CGGCTGCCCTACATCTTCATTATAACAACAATACCCAAACATGTCAACTATATGGTATAATATCCCCGTAGAGGTAGACCGCGCAGCGTCTGGTTGAGCCTCCCGAAAAGGGGGTGATGCCATGGTTACATATGATTCTATCATTGCTATGATCGCATTCGCTATGCTGATCGTTGCCATTATAGAAACAAAAAAGTAATCGCGCTGCTACTCTAGCAACGCGGTTACTTTTTTAAGTACACTGCCAGCCAGCCGCCCTGCACGCGGCTGCCTCTACTCTCATTATAACAATCATCCCCAAAAATGTCAACTATAGAAACAAAAAAACAACGCCCCCGGCATGGAGAAACCGGGGGCGCTTAATTGGTTATTTAGGCGTCAGTCGCTAAGATTAGCGGCCGGTGCCGGGGTTGAAGTTGGCATTCGGGGGGGCTACGTCGCCGCCTGTCGGGGGAATGCCGTCGAAGTCAGAATCGTTGTTGTCTTCTACGGGAGCGTCAGTACCGCCGTCAGCTGCGCCGCCCAGGTTGATCAGGCTGCGGGCCAGGAAGTAGTAGCCGCTCATCGGCAGTTCGCGATCGTCGGTTGTGCCGAGCAGTGCTCTTTGCGGGCCGCCGAATACGAACAGGGTATCAGCTGTGTCGAATCTTACGTTGATGCCTGCTGCGCCCCAACCGGTGGAGGTGTGTACGCGGATAACATCAACAAGGTCTCTGTGCTCGCGGAACAGTTCGGTGAACACGTCATCATGAGTAGCAAGCTCTGTAGCAATGTACAGCTCTTGGCCGCTGGTGATGTTTCTGGTCACGTACATGTTGTTGCCAGCGTAGATTTCAAGGCCGCGGATTGTGCCGTCGGCAGTGATGAATTGTTGGTGGGTCGGGTCGATGAACTCTTGGTCATCCCAAACTTCGATTTCTTCGTTCGCGATGGTGCCCCAAGCGCGGCCCATACGAGCGGTCGAAGAACCGGTGATGGCAAGGCTCAGATCGAACTCGATGTCGTTGTCGCCGGTGCGGGTAAGGAACTCAACGCTGCGAACTTGAATGTTCGCGCCGCCGCCGGTCGGGAACTGAAGTCTTACGTCACGGACTACGCCGCTGAAACCAATGGTTCTGGTGGTGCGAAGGTTTGCGCGGTTGAAGTGCGTGCTTCTCAGTTGGTTCCAAAGGTTGCCTTGGGCTTCGGTGATGTTGATGGTCGCTACAGTGTTGTTTACCAGCCAAGTCCAAGTGTTGTCGCCAGACCAGCCGCCGCCGGAACCGCCTACCAGAGCAGTGTTAGGAACTCTCCAGTAGAAGTCAGAGGGGCGAAGGGTTGCCAGTGTGGCGGGGTTGTTCAGGGCAGTACCGGTGTTGCTGTCGCCGGTGATGGTGAAGTTCGAGTTCGCGGAAAGCATTGCTTCGATGCGAAGTTCACCAGCAGGGGTGATGCCGTCAACAGTCCAGTTGGCAGGGATCGCGGTGAAGTTGTTGTTGGGAGGAGGCGGAGGGGGTGTACCGCCGTCGCCGCCGTCGCCACCGTCGCCGCCTGTGCCGCGGGTAAAGAGAACGGTGATCGGGTCGCGGTTGGTGCGGGTTACGCGAACGTTAAGAGTCAGTTCGTCATCTTCTAAAACGTCAGCAAAGTCGATGCCTGCAACAGCGCCTGCGCGAGTTGCTTCAGCAGCTGCAACTACACCGATTGCATTCCAGATACCGGAAGCAGGAATGTCCAGCTCCGCGTTAATCAGACCAGCAACGTCAGCAGCAGACGGTGCATCAGCAGCAGCCGTTACAGTTACTGCTACTTCGCTCTGGACTGTAATTGCGGCAGCGGCAAAAGTGTGCTCAGTAGCATTGATTGCGGGGTTGGTCGGGAAAGTTACTGCATTCCAGTTTGTGGGACCGACCATGGTCCAACCAGACGGAGCAGTAAAGTCGTGGGTCCAGCCTGTGGGAGCAGCAGGTGCTGCAATGGCGCTAACGCCAAGGCTAAGAACCATGACGATAGCGACTACGAGGCTTAAAGCTCTCTTCATATTCAATTTCCTCCTTATTTGTCGAACAAAAGTTGTCTCACCAACCGGGTCTCCATAAACCGGCTGGCGGCGGGGGCGCTCTCCATAAACATCCCCTGCTGCTTAACAGATTACCACAAAGCCACGACGATTGCAAGTGTTTTTTTCGAAAATCGTAACTTTTTTGTAACCGTTTTGCAGTAGTCGTTTAATAAGTGGCGAGTACGCGGCGATTTACTGCACTCGAATTGTAAATATTTTTGAGAAATTTTATTTTCGCCTCGGCGAGTGACAACTGTCGACTTGTGTCGTATAATGTAAGCGCAGGGGTAGACAAGCGGCGGTTGGCCGAACCCTCCGAAAGGGGGTGACGCCATGGGTACTTATGAATCTTTAATGATCATGATCGCATTTGGAATGTTGATCGTTGCCATTATAGAAACAAAAAAGTAACCACGCCTACCTTGGATAGCTAGCGTGATTACTTTTCAGTAAATATACGCCGGCCAGCCGTCCGCGACACGGCTGCCCTTGCACCTTTATTATAGCAAGCAGAATAAAAGATGTCAACGGCATTTAGCTTCTACGTATCTATTGGCAGTGGGAGGCTGAATATCATTGACATCTTTTGATCAACTTGCTATAATAAAGGTGCAAGGCCAGCCGCTGCATCGGCTGGCCGGTAGTTGTTGAAAAAAGTAACCACCGCAGCTAGTCAGGCGAGGTGGTTACTTTTTTGAATTTATGATGTTTACGATTAGATCAGCGACCGCAATCATAATCATTATCGCTTCAAAATATGTAACCATCTGAAATACCGTTTTTGAGCGCCCCCACAGCTCAAAAACACAGCAAGGCGTCACCCCCTCTCGGGAGGGATCGGCCAACCGCCGCTTGTCTACCCCTGCGCTTACATTATACGACAAAAAACTCCCACTGCCAATAGGCAAAGAGAGACTGAATATCATTGACATCTTTTATTCTGCTTGCTATAATAAAGGTGCAAGGGCAGCCATGTCGGTGGCTGGCCGGCGATTATTTAAAAAAAGTAACCACCACAGCTAGTCAGGCGGGGTGGTTACTTTTTTGTTTCTATAATGGCAACGATCAACATTCCAAATGCGATCATAATCATAATAGACTGATAAGTATCCAAGGCGTCACCCCCTCTCGGAGGGATCGACCAACCGCCGCTTGTCTACCCCTGCGCTTACATTATACGACAAAAAACTCCCACTGCCAATAGGCGAAGAGAGGCTAAATACCATTGACATCTTTTGATCAACTTGCTATAATAAAGGTGCAAGGGCAGCCGTGGCGGCGGCTGGCCGGCAGTTTCGATCTAAGCATGTGCTAAAAAAGAAACCACCCAGGCTATCCAGGCGGGGTGGTTACTTTTTTGTCTCTATAATGGCAACGATCAACATTCCAAATGCGATCATAATCATAATAGACTGATAAGTATCCAAGGCGTCACCCCCTCTCGGGAGGAATCGGCCAACCGCCGCTTGTCTACCCCTGCGCTTACATTATACGACAAAAAACTCCCACTGCCAATAGGCGGCGGGAGTTTCACTATTTACTTGCGCATACTCTTCAGCTTCTTGCCCACCTGCCAGGCGGCAACCGCGAACGCGAAAATCGCGATGACGATTGCGTTCTCGATCGGGTAAGCGGAAACAATCCCGGTGGCCGGGTTCTGGGCACCGGTGTTGATCACATTGATGCCGGGGGCGTCCGGCGCTTCAGCCGGCGGCTCGGCAACGGTTTCGGTTTGATTGCCGCCCTGCAAAATTCCGCTGGGGCCGGAAATTGGGGTATCCAGCGGTATGTTCGAGATCAGGTATTCGCCCAAGCTCTGGGTCTGAATCAACAGCCGGTTGGCGGTAAGGTCGAGCCGCAACGTCCCGGCCGGCAGCTCGGTCAGGTGATAGCTGCCCCGGTGAATCTGATAAACGAACAACTCGGGCTGCCCGCTCTCACCCACGAATGCGGTGGGACTAATCGGAATCTCAAGTGTGCCGGGTGCGCCAAAGTGTGCCTGATTTCCCATAAACCGATGAAAAAGCAGAGTCGCATCCGGGTGCGCATCCACAATAGTGCCAATCGCGTCGCTGGTATAATCGATCAAGATCATCTGTCTGGGCGCAACCCAAGTGGTAAACCGCACCCCTGCGCCCATATCAAAGCTGACCTGCCCTTGAAACCAATCCTCGACTTCAAACAAAGTGGGGGTCAGCGCGCCAAACACAGTTTCGCGGTCAATATATACCGCGCGGTTAAGCAGCTCCATCGCGACTTCGATTTCGGTAAACGGGAAAAACACCCGATTGACGTTTAGCGCAAGATGTACGTTGATAAATTCGCGCGTCATACTCGGCAGATGGTTAGACAGCGTAATCCGCACATACATACCGGGGTCCATATCGCTGATGCGGTCCCGGCGGCTATCCACAATTTGTACAGATTCGACATGCGCTTCACCTCGGGTCACCCAATGGGAAAGCGTCACGTTCGCGTCACGAAGGTCGCGCTCGACGGCAATTCTTTCAATACCGGTATCGTTGTCCTGCATCATAATCGGTATAAAGATCGAACTGCCCGGGTACATCTCAAAGATGTCGAGATTGCGATCAATCACCCCGCCAAAAACAAAGTAAGACGCCGGCTCCCACCCGAACGCGAACCGGCCGCTTGGGCTGTCGGTAAAGTCGTTCGCGCCCCAAATGCTGGCTGCGGCAGTTAGCGGCATTGCCAAGACCAGGCAGAACACAAGCAGCCCCGCAATTAATTTCTTCATTATAAGTAAACCTCCCAGACAAGGTCGTTCATATGTGTATACCTACATTATAATGCGTATCTCATACATTGTATATCGTCAGGTCGACGGCAATACCTTAACGCCATTTTCTTCCGGCGCCGCCACTTCGACTACTATTATAACAAGCACTGCGCAAAAAGGCAAGGTGCAACTATATTCCAAATAACTTGTGCTATATTTCAAATAGCCTGTGCGCGTTTTCGGTCGTTTGGTTGATCAGTGCTTGGATGTCCATCCCCTTTTCTTTTGCGATGGCCGCCGCGGTGTAGGGCAATAGGCTTGAATCACAGCGTCTGCCACGTTTTGGCTCGGGGGCCATGTATGGGCAGTCGGTCTCGATGACCAGCCGATCGGCCGGGATTGCCCGAATTGCTTCCAGCGCTTTTCTCGCGCCGCTAAATGTGACCACGCCGGTGAAGCCGATATACATTCCCAGTTTTATTATTTCGCCCGCCATTTCAGCTGAGCCTGAGTAGCAGTGGACTACCCCGCTTGGCTTATATTTTTTCAGCAGGTTCATTGTGTCCTGGTGGGCTTCTCTATCGTGGATGATTACCGGTTTGTTTTGTTCTTTGGCCAGTTTTAGCTGGGCTTCGAAGACGCTCAGCTGGGTTTCTCGCGGAGAGAAGTCGTAGTGGTAGTCCAGGCCGATTTCGCCTACCGCTTTTACTTTCGGGTGGGTTAACAGCTTTGCGAGTTCTTCAATATAATTTTCGTATGCGTCTTTGGCTTCGTGAGGGTGGATGCCGGCTGAGGCGTAGATATATTCATATGTTTCGGCCATTTTTATGCCTGCTTTTGCGCTGGGGATATCCGCGGCGGCGTTTAAGATGTGCTTTATGCCTCTGCTTGGCAGGGTAGTCAGGAGGTCTTGGCGGTCTTTGTCGAAGCGTGGGTGGTCGTAGTGGGCGTGGGTGTCGAAGATGTTTTGGTAGGTTTGTTCCACTTGGGTTGCCTCCTGTGGGTTGGCCTTTGGGCTTTGGTTTGACTGGGGGTGTAGCCTTGCCTTTCGGGCTTTAAGGGCTTTTATCGGAATCTCCGATGGATTTGGAATGGGCGCTCCGCCCCATACCCCGGGTTACTCTTTTTGCTTGCCCAAAAAGAGTAACCAGAAAAAGGGCACTTAAGGGGGGCAGGGGGCTCGCCCCCAGCTGGCCCCCCTTAAGAATCCCCC
>WRBI01000002.1 GCA_009784625.1 Oscillospiraceae bacterium
CCATCCCCAGGTTTTTGCGTGCTTTTTATTCCCTGCTCCTCTGCCCTCAGCTTTTCAACACCACTTCTTACTCTCACTTTTCTCGCTTTTTGATCCTGTACATAGTGTGAATACTAACACTATATCCGGGTGGACTTCTTGGAGGAAGTGATAATTGGGGAGATACGCCGCCTGACCAAGTTTGCAAGCAAGCATGAGGGTGAGTTTGCAAAGTTGGTGATGGGACATTCCAAGCAGGCGGGTGTTTCGCAGCGGGAACGCAGGCAAAGGGAACTCGCCAAGTTTCGAGCCAGAGACCGGGAACTCGATAAGTTATTTTCCAGGATTTATGAGGATAACCTTGCTGGAAAGATTGACGATGAACGGTTTGTGCGGATGTCAAAGCAGTACACGCTTGAGCAAAAGGGGCTTGCGGAGAAAATGGCGGCCATTAGCGCTGAACTTGACAAGCAGGACGACAAGGCAATGACCGCAGATATGTTTATCTCCACGGTGCGCAAGTACACCAGAGCCAAGAAGTTGACCGAGCGGATGTTGGGCGAGCTTATAGAGCGCATAGAGGTACATCAGTCCGAGAAGATTGACGGCATACACATTCAGCGGTTGAGGATACATTACAACTGTGTCGGTGCAATCGAAGTACCCGGCGAGTTGCTTACCCTGCCGGAAATTTCTATGCTCACACGCAAGGGGGTTACGGTCAGTTACTCGCCATCTTCGCAGGTATCCGCATAAAAAATGAAGTGTTGTTACAGCACTTTTCAGATGCTGTAACAACACTTCGACTGGTCGAGCATATCGACCCAAATACGAACCTGGTTTTCTTGTCAGAGGGGTTTGTGGTAGAGGTGGAGATGAGCTAGGATTGTAGTAATTTCGTTTATTATAAGATGAAAGATCAGATCATCAAACTGCTTGACGAGTGGGCAGATAAAGAAAAAACGCGCCCCGCCCCATAAGTGGGGCGGGGGAGTGGGGTTGATTTGCCTAATATTGCGTTCGTCTGCGTACATGACCGCTGACAAACATGTTCTTCGCCGCCCGCTTCATGACGGTTAACTGTCTGTGAGCTCTGCCGGGGCTGGTGACTCTTCGCGGTGTGTATGTTTCACACACACCGAGCACATACTTTCCAAAGCATGGCAAGAACGAAACAACGGATAGCTTTTAAAAACCTATCCGTTGTTTCGTGTTGAATTATCTTTTGACAACAAGCTAAACGCTAAGAACGGCTCGCGTTCAACAGTTCCTGCATAGACTTCTGCCACTGATTCACAGCCGCAAATTTTGGATCGTGAATCAATGTATCAAAACTCCTGTGGGCGCTTGACGCAAGTGGGTCTACGGTGCGGCTTTGGTCGAATGTCCATGCAAGCCTACGCTCACCAAGCCAACCGTTTAAAAACGAAATCCCAAATTGGACTTCAGCAGCTATCATCATTTCCCGATGATTTCCTACTGCAATAGCTGCGTGTATTCGCGCAGTTGCCTCATTATAGCGGTGCAAGTCATTAGCACTCAACACATCCCCCATAAATGCTCTAGCTCCAAATGCGGTTGGCAGAGGTTCGCTCATCGAGTTGGAGTACCCTGTCAAGCATCCGTCGTCGCGAACTATAAATCCTTGTTCGACTCCAAAATCGAAACCTAAGCGCACCTTAACGTTATCGAGAAACCACTGTGCAAACTCATCTTCTTCAATGATTGTCGCCGCAATTTCTTCGGCCATGCGAACAATCGCTTCACGTTGTAATGCGCGCTCTTGAGCTGACGACATTTTTTCCAAGACATCAAATCCGGCATCTAACATTCTGGCAAGGGCAATGTTTTGGTTCAACTCAAAATCAGCTGGCAGTCTGCCATTCGATTTGAATATCGCGGTATTCAATACCGATTCCAAGCTGGACATTTCACTAAGTCTTAGGAGCGGGAGACGCCCGTCGGACAGATGAGAGCCCGGCATCGTTCTTACTTCTCCGACTTCCAGCCTCGGATTCCCGCTGTTGTTTTGCTCTTCTTTAAGCTTTTCGATCCATGCCCGCATTTCTTCTGCATGGTTTATGGAAATACCATCAAGATCAGCCAACCCAAATTCACGTTGTGCAAGGGCGTCGGGGTCGTTTGTATAGATCGCGCCACCCGGCGTGTAGACTGCCGCTGGCTGGTTTGGCTGCGCCGAATGATTGCTGTCTAGTGGGTTTGGTGATTGATTGTGTTTTACGGGCTGCCCGATCGCGCTATAGTTTTGGGGAATATTGTTGCTGTTTGCGTTTATTTGCATTAGTGTCACCTCGTGAAACAGAGATTTATTAAGTACAAATAGTGATGCAAGACTACCTTGCATCACTATTTGCAAATGTTACTAGTTGGAAAATCCTCTAATATAAATCAACTCATAGTTTCCGTGACTAGTATGGTATATAAATTGACCCGCTTCATTCATTACAAACAAGTACCCGAGATCAAATATAGTATTGCTAAACCCATTGTAGAAAGAGTATAGCCCCATACAGGATGGAACTGCAAATGTAGCAATGAAATTTCCGTTGACATCGGTTTGTACTTGTTGACTTCCTGTTGCAAACTGATCGTTCATTCCGCCCCATGCAGGATTCCATACGCCAACAGTGACTGTTGCATTAGAAGCAGGACTTCCATTTGCTGTAGCGCGACCATGAATCGCAACACCCCGACCGCCTTGCACTTCTCTAAGCTCACCAAATTGTCGTAAAACTGGGCTGTTAAAGTTGACCCGTTGGGTTATTGTGGCACTGGTTGCCAAAGATGCAAGAACAGGCGTTATCTCAAGTGTGTAGTTCGTCCCAGATATCGGTTGTAAGTTAGTGTACGCCCTGACAATATAAGTTGTTCCCGGTACAACGCTCGCTACTCCTTGTGAATCCATATTCACTCTTCGCGCCTGATTGTTAGACATGGTATACAACTCAACACGATGACCGCGATTACGGGATGTGGAATCCAAAATAAACTGGACTTGGTTAACTCCCGCCGGAGAAGTGAACGAGTACCAATCATTATCTACTCTTGTGTTGAACTGGCGTACGTCAATTGATATTGACTGGTTGGCAGTTATCTGTGGAACCGGAACGATGCTACTAAAAGGAGCGTCCACCTCAAAGCTGTCGCGTCTTGAATTTATGCCAAAATGCAAGGTGTATGGCATGGTACTACTACCACCTCGGAATGATTCTGTGAAAATAACCATTCTTTGAGTAGTTCCAGTGTTGTTAAACCAGCCGGTGTATTCAGGCATAGTTCCATTTGTGCCATTTATTAGTGTTCTGAAAGCAGATCCGCCAACAAAGACTAGATTGTTGCCAACTAGTCTGTATAGATACAAGTCATAATCTATATTTGCAGAGTTTGGCAAATCCATTTGTATTTGAATCATCTCGCCGGGGAACAAGTCAAGCTGATAGGGCCTGTCCTGGCCTGCTTGCGTAAAGTGGCCTTGTACACTAAAGTAGAAGTCTCCCGATCTTGGACGAGGACGGTTGAGGTCTTCTGCTTCCCTATCACCTAGCGACCTATCCGAAGAAAGATCGGCTTCGCCCAAACCAACCGCCGCAGTTGAGTCCAATGATTCAAGTCCTAAAACTTCGGATTCTTCAGCAGAGCCGGCAATTTCGCCTAATTCAATGTTAAATGTGTCGAGAATGATCTCTGTGGAAATCTCCTGCAACATAGTCGCGTCAGTTGTGATTTCGTCTGTTACCGCAGATGTCTGCTCATCCGCCAACGCAGTTACCGGGCTCATAGAAACAACCATCGCTAATGTCAACAATAGTGTTAACATCCTTGTAAAAACGGACTTTTTCATTTAGGTCGCTCCTTAATTTTTATGATGTGTGAAACTCAACAAATGCTAGCACGCATTCTCATTTTCAACCCACAGCTTGACCTTTCCGGCAACTGCCATGAGTGCTGCAAGTAGCACGCCGAAGAGAACCGGCACGGCCAAACTGTGATATAAAAAATGAAACATTGTCACCGCCGCAGTAAAAGCCACGAAAATATTTCTAATCATACAACGGCGATAAACAGTTTTTTCGCGCCCGTCTAACATTTTGTTCTTATTGGCAACCGGAGAAATCAGTAGTAACACAGTACCGCTCAATATCAACAAGGCATAAAAGGCCCACACAGAAAACCATACATGCCAGAACTTAATTGCCGCCAACGTGAGTATCATGATAACTACGCTTGTAACAAAGCACATTAGCTTTGTCTTGGCGTGATACCCCCCGGCGTAAATTCGAATTATGTAGTAGGTCACGAAAAAAAGCATAGTCTGCCCCGGTATGCCGAACAGAAAACCCACACTAGCAGTAAACAGAAAATGTACCAAAGACGAAAACAGCTTGTCAAGCCCATATTCATGAACTTCGCGTTCAGCCTCGGTTATGCCTCCACCTTGTACGAGCCAGTCAGTAGTGCGGCTTGCCGCTCTTTGTATGAAACTCAAAACTTACGCAATTTGCGGACAGATTCGGGCTCTTCGTCTTGGTGCATGAAAAAAGGGCAAGCCTGATTTGCAACGCCAATTGTAACCAACAGTGCAAAACAACTAACTAAACGTATGGACAGAAGCTTTAATTTCGTTTTCATAGGCAATCACTCAACTTTCATATATTTGGATGCAAAACAAAAGTCCTGTGGCTTATGCTTGAAAGCATACCACGAACTTTGTCAGTATAAAATAGTCCAGCGTAACGTTTGTAATTAACTGCTTGATATTTGTAAGAAAATTCCTTTCGCCTGCGACTTGACGGTTTTCAACACCAATATTACATGACATCATAGAAGATTAACATAATGCGGAATATGTTGTCAGCATAATCGTAAGACACATAGCCGACATCTTCAGGGAACATTTCTTGTATACTGGCCAGCCCAATGCCGTGCTTGCGCTTGTCTTGCTTGGACGTGATAATATTGCCGTTTCCATCTGTTATCGGCGCTACCTTGTAAGAATTTGCGATTGTGATGATGAGTAAATTGCTATTGTCTTTCGAAGTAACAGCGGCTTTGAATCGTATATATCGCTCACCACTTGCGACATGTGCACAAGCTTCAAGCGCGTTTTCTAGAGCGTTGCCAAGAACTGTTGCAGTTAGCTCCGCATCCAATTTCATACTTGGTGGGATCATCAGGTCGATTTCAATATCTACGCCCAGAGCCTGTCTGATTTTTTGTTGGTAATAATTCAGCATAGTGTCTATCGGCAAGTTTCCTGTACTGATATTATCACTGATTTCGCCTAGCCGCTCTTCAAGATATATTTTCGCTTCTTTAACCTTGTTGTTTTTTAGCAGGCTCGTTAAAGCTATAAAATGATATTTCAAATTGTGACTCATCTTTGATATTTCTTTTTGCGAACTTATTGCCATATTGTACTGCAATATCCAGTGCTCAAGTATGCGGTTTTTTTGTTTATTTGCCTCAAGCACATGAAAATAATCGAGCAAAGCGTTATAATGCCAGATCACGAGAAAAATGATAAGCAATACAACGAATTGCGACGCAACTACTAGCCCTATATTAACGTAATATTCATTCACTGCGTAAACTAAAAACAACGCGTCAATTAGTATTATTCCGCCTAGTAAGATAAAAACTGACGCAATGTATGGTATCGAAACAACTGAGTAAGAATTTGCTTTCTTTGTAAAGAATTTTCTAAAAACCATCACACACATCAACAACAACGGCAAATATATAATGTTTATTACTGTTCTTCCAATACTGTATATGTAAATTTGAGGCAGCTCTGTTCCGTGCCGCTCTAGATAAATGTAGCTAAGACCAACATAAGAAATAGCATCAGCTACCAAACTTAGGAGATATAGTGTCGATGCATAAAGGATTTTAATGCTCTTGCTACCTGAAAATAGTAGCGATATGGCTGAAAAAGAAAACAAATGTACAGCCAAGTTAAACCACGCGCTATTAAATGCTAGAAACTGCTGTGATGAAATGATAACAAAACTCGCATATGCAAGCAAAATCCACCTTTTTTTAAAGGCTGGCTTAAACATACAAGTTAACCCGTAGTAAGACATACCAGCATAAATTACACTGTTTACATAATATATGACTAGTGCGACACTCTCCGTCAAGTTATGTCCTCCAGATACTTCGCATGTATTTTTTGCACTTCTACTTTGTATATCTTGCCGATTGAGATTCGTGTTCTGCTTTTGTCAGACAGCAATATATCGCCTTTTTCCATCCTTGCAACGCAACTAAGATTTACTACACATGATCGGGAACACTGGACGAACTGCTCTTGAGGTAGTTTTTCAATCATTTCTTCAAACTTGGAATAAAACTTATCCTCATAAACAATGTTTTTCTTTGGCCTATCCCAAATGTATATTTTAATTTCACGCAAGGCTTTTTCAAAATATACAATGTCATCAACTTTGATATAATTTAGTGTTGTGCCGACTTTATAGGCAAACATTCTCGGAGAAGTGAGGCTATCTCTGTACTTTAAAGCCATATTAAGCGCTCGATTGAAAACATCATCTAGTTTAGCGGTGTTCAGTGGCTTCTTAATAAAGCGAAAACTTCCTACATCGACCATTTCTCTGTAGAAAGAGTCGTGATTGGAAATATAAATGATGATAGTTTCGTCACCATTCGGGTTACTACGCAGTATTTTTCCAGCTTCTACACCGCTGATTCCAGCCATCTCAATATCCATTATAACAATGTGAAAAACAAGCCCCTTATCAGTGTCGCACAGAAAGTCCACGGCTGACAGGTAGAGGGATATATCCAGAGTTTCGTTATGTAGTTGTTCTGCTTTATCGTTCAGATACTTTTTGAGCGTTTGGATGATTTGCTTGTCATCATCACAGACTGCAATACGAATCATGCGAGATTACCCCCTTTAAAAAAGTGCTGTGGCAATTTAAAATAGCGTAAGATATGTTAGCTGTCATTATAACTGCTTGCAACGGCGATGTCAATTCACGCCGCATTATGGGATTTCGGGGCGTTACAATACCGCATCACGCTCCCTGTTTCATGTCTTTAACATAGCAAAAGCCCCCGGCAGGGGACTTTTGCTATACATTACCGTTTGTTGGCTTGCTTTGGTGTTGGGAAATTGCTTCCCCTCGAGCATTGTCCATTGTGGCTGTGTTAAGAGAAATAGGAGACCCCGACACTGCTTACGCAATAGACTACTCCCGAATACTGGGCGGGATTTGCGGATTATTCGGATTTAAACACACATGTAATAGCGCAAAGGGTATGTAAGTTTATCACAAATCACATGCTCTTTATTTGTGCAAAAATTCAGGAGGACACGATTATGAAAAGACCATTGCCTACATCACCACCGCATGGACTGACAGCAAATACAAAGACTGCGAACAGGCCGCGCGGTACTGCCGTAATGTTTACAATGCCGGGTTCTCGCCAAACGGTCTGCCGCTATATATGACAAGACAAACCGTAAAAACCCACGGACGCTAATGCGTCTGTGGGTTTGTTCATGCCTGCTTGCCCTCAAAAGGTTAAGCAAAATAAAATTGCATATAGGCAGATAATTGTTGCATTTGACATTGACATTGCAATAGTTATCTGCTATTATATATCCAAATAGCAAATTATAAATGCTATTATTTCACAAAAAGAAAAGGAAAGCTTGCATGGCGAAAACCAAAACTGAGAGAATTCTAAGCATCGAAGATCAGATCACACATCTGGAGAATCTGCGAAAAACCCTAATCCAAAAGCAAAAGGAGGATGACCGAAAAGCCAGAACCAAGCGGCTCATCGAGCGCGGGGCGATTGCAGAAAGTTTGATCCCGGATGCAGAGGCGCTGACCAACGAGCAAGTACAAACGTTCTTGGCAAAAACCATCCAGACTGAGTACGCCAAAAGAATCCTACACAACCTGAAAGCGCAGGGCGGCCAAGCGGATATGCCCAAACCGGCAGAAACAGCGCCGTCAAACGCTACAGTCACACCTCAAACCGAGGCTACCAACGTAGGGCAAGCAGGTTAAATCTCTTGACGGATACGGCAAGAGCGCACTTATACACCGGCGTTGCCGGTGCTGTGCGCCCTGCCGGGGGCTTTAGGGCAAGTGGGGAGGTGAAGTTTTTGCAATCTACCATCTAAGCATCAAAATAGTCAGCCGAGGGAAAGGCAAATCGGCAGTCGCAGCGGCGGCTTACCGTGCGGGTGAGTTAATCAAGAATGAATACGATGGCATCACCCACGACTATACCCGCAAAGGTGGCGTTGTTCATACGGAGATACTTTTGCCGGATAACGCACCGCCCGAATACACAAACCGCGTTACTCTTTGGAATGCGGTAGAGAAAATCGAAACCGCTAAAAACTCACAACTTGCCAGAGAGATTGAGATTGCCCTGCCTGTAGAATTATCGCGGGAGCAAAACATCTCTCTTGTCCGGGATTACGTCAAGAAGAACTTTGTCCAACATGGTATGTGTGCAGATGTTTGTGTTCACGATACCGGCACAGGAAACCCACATGCGCATATCCTCTTGACCATTCGTCCGCTTGATAAAGATGGAACGTGGGGTGCGAAAGCCCAGAAAGAATACCTGTTGAATAAGCAGGGCGAAAGAATCCGTCTTGCAAGCGGCGAATACAGATCCCGGAAAGTCTACACTGTAGATTGGAATAACCCAAACAAAGCAGAGCAATGGCGGTCAAGTTGGGCGGATGCTGTAAATCTGACTTTAGAGCGGCAGAATCTTTCCGACAGGGTTGACCACCGCTCATTTGAGAGACAAGGCGTTGAGCGAATCCCAACAATCCACATCGGTGCTTCTGCATCACAGATGGAGCGCAAAGGGATTTCCACCGATCGCGGGGACATAAACCGCGAAGTCGAAAGCCTCAATTCACAGTTGCAGCAACTCGGTGTACAGCTTTCTGAACTCCAAACTTGGCTAAGCGAAGAAATGGAAAATAAAACATCGCCCACGCTGGCCGATGTTGTTGCAGATGCGCTAACCCGGAGATATGGCAGTATCCATAACCACAAATCATCAGCGCATGTTTTGGATTTTCTGACCACCAACAACATCCAGGACATGGCGGGGCTACATGAAAAGTTCAAATCACTTGTCTACGAACAGGTTGGGATTGAGCAGAAGCTGAAACCCATAAACAACCGACTGAGAACTTTGGACGAGCATCTTCGGCAATACGAGAACTACCAGAACTACCGCCAGCATGGCGCGGAATATAACAAGCTTTATGCAGAATACGAGGCAATCAAAAATGCAAAAGGCTGGGGCTGGAAAGGAAAGTCACAGAAAGCGCTCGATGCCGCTGGCGAGTACCGCAGTAAGCACTACAACAAGATTATCCGCTATGAAGATGCTGCCGGTTATCTCAAGCAGTACCAAAGTAACGGCAAGCTGCCACTGTCAGCGTGGAAAGCAGAACGTACGAATCTGGCCGCCGAGTGGCGGATAGTCAATCAGGAATATGAACAGCTCAAAGCCGATGTTGTTGACGTCACAAGAATCCGCAGTAGCGTTTATGATCTTACGAGTGCGGAAAGGAGGCGCAGGGATCAGCCGCAACGCTCGATGGAACTTGAACGGTAGAAGCAAAAGCGAGGGGGTGTTAGATGCAAGAAACCAAACAAAAATATTAGACCGTTTGTACCTTGACAACAGAATATTTCCAGCAGGAGGACGCCCATGATCAACAACAAAACCACGCCCGAATTACACACCGAAGCTTCTCCAAACAACTTTGGGCCGACCGAAGAACAGATTGATGCTTTCGCCCGCCGGATGCTGCCGGTTCTCCAGCAGTTTTTTGCGGATGAGCAGATACAACAAGAGTTTACTCAATGGCAGTCGGAGCAAAGTGCAAAGCCGGATAAAAGCTAACACATTGCAAATGAGCGTGGGGCTGCCACAGCGCCACGCTCATTTTATTTCTTGTTCGAGGCTGTAAAAAATCTCGGACGCAAAAAACTCAGGTATCTCGACCTCTAGGCCATCACACAACTTCTTAACCGTAATAACGGATAAGTCCCTGCGCGTTTCATCCATCATGCTGTAGACTGTCGACGGAGTGACCCCGGCAAGGGTTGCCAACTCGTTATAGTTAATGTTTCTCTGGTTGCAAATTTCATTAATCCGGGCAACAATCGCATCCTTTATTTCCAAAACCTCACCCCTAAGCACATTGTAAAACAATTTACTCCTGTGCGTATACGCACTTGCGTAATCGAGGTGGATTTGATAAAATTACTCACGTGCGTATATTTATCTTGGATGATGCAGGGGGATTTATTCATGAGGGTGGAGGATAAACAGTTGCTGCTCAAACAAGCAGCAAAGTTATATCAACTGGGGCTACAAGTTGAGCAAGCGCGGAGTAATCTCAAAAATCTAGTAGAGCGTGGTGTATCTTACGACAACCCTAAAATGGCGGAAGCATATAGACGCTTCGTAGAGATTGACAATCAGTGGAAGCGCCTTGAGGTAGAGCATTTGGAGTTTAGGAAAAAGTGTGGAATTGAAAATCAATGACACATTGGCATTGACTAATTTGCGATATCGTGCTATAGTTGAGCATATAGAACAGGAGGTCGCGCCAATGAAAATAATCGCCGAACAGTTAAAGCAACTTCGGGAAAGTGTAAAATTGTCGCAGAAAAAAATGTCTACGATAATCGGCTGCCAGCAATCCAGCCTTGCCAGATATGAGACAGGGGCGACCGCGCCGCCTTTGGAACTGATACTCTGGTACGCCGATTACTTTGATGTGTCGATGGATTACATCTTTGGCCGGACGGATAAGCCACAAGGTAAACTCTACGAATACAACCCAAAGATTACAGCAGACAGTGAACAACTCCGCTTGTTTGTTGAGATGTGTTTTGATCCGAACTCACCGGTCAGCGAGAAGTTAAAGAAATCTATGATGGAGTTGTTTTTGAAGGATGGTGAAAATCAGAAATGAATGTTGTCATCTATGCGAGATTTTCAAGTCACTCCCAAAATGAGCAGTCGATTGAAGGGCAACTCAAAGCTTGTTATGATTTTGCGCAGCGTAATGGATATAAAGTACTTGCGGAATATATTGATCGTGCAATCAGCGGGACATCGGACAATCGTCCGGAGTTCCAGAGGATGATTTCCGATTCTGCCAAGCGGCAGTTTGGGGCTGTGCTGGTTTATCAGCTTGACCGCTTTGCCCGGAATCGTTATGACAGCGCTACTTACAAATCCAAACTGAAAAAGAATGGCGTTAAGGTTTTGTCTGCCCGTGAGAATATTTCAGATGATGCAAGCGGCGTACTGATGGAGGCTGTGCTTGAGGGGATGGCTGAATATTACAGTGTTGAGCTTGCGCAGAAGATACGCCGGGGGATGGACTTGAACGCCGAAAAATGTCTTGCCACCGGTGGTAACGTGGCGCTTGGATTTAAGGTTGGTGACAATAAGCGCTTTGTCGTTGACGAGGACGAGGCACTTATCGTTAAGAAAATATTTGAAATGTACCTCTCCGGCTCAACGATGGCTGAGATCATTCGATACCTCAACGATAATCGGGTAAAGACGAGCCGGGGGAACGAATACAACAAAAATTCTATTCGCGGAATTCTGACCAACAAACGTTACTGTGGGGTTTATACCTATCGGGATAGGGAAATCCCCAATGGTATGCCGCGAATTATTGACGACAACACCTTTGCCGAAGTGCAGATCATGATGGAGAAAAACAAAAAAGCTCCCGCCAGGGCGAAAGCTGCCCAGGAACATTATCTGCTCACAACTAAACTTTTTTGCGCCCATTGCGGAGCGGCAATCACTGGTGTGAGCGGCGTTTCTCATACCGGGAAGGTACATCAATATTACCAGTGCATCAACAATAAGCGCAGAAAATGCAAAAAGAAAACTGTTCGCAAGGGGTATATTGAGGACAGGGTAGTCACAGAGACCCGGCACATTCTCACGCCCGAATACATTGACAAGATTGCCAAATCTGTAGTTGCTGCCTCTGAGCGGGAGGGCAGCTCTGCGAATTGCAATCGGCTGACCAAACTTCTTCGGGAGAATGAAAAGGCCACCGCGAATCTGATTAAGGCGCTGGAATCCGGCAAGGCCGCTGATGTGATTTCTGCACAGATCGAGAAGCGGCAGGAGGAAAAAGAGGGGCTTGAAATTCAGCTTGCCAAGGAGAAGATGCAAAGACCGCAGCTTGATTACGGTAGCGTCAAATTTTTCTTTGAGCGCTTTGCGAAGGGGGATCCCAGCGACATCAATTACCGCAGGGCGTTGGTGGACACATTCATTGGCAGGATTGAGCTTGGCGATAGCAAGCTAAAAATCCGCTTCAACGTGCAGGATGGACAGAAAATGGATATTCCCATAGACGATCCCGAAGGTTCGTCTATGGGAACGTTGGTCGAGGCAACAGGACTCGAACCTGCGGCTTCTACGTCCCGAACGTAGCACTCTACCAAACTGAGCTATGCCTCGCCGCTGTGTCTGCGAACCGTATAAACGCTCGGAGACGATATTGTTGAACGCCGCCCTGATCGGCAACTATTACAAGATATCATAAATCGGGGGCAATTGTCAACAGAAAAATACCGCCGCGGGTTAACTGTACCCGCGGCGGTATTGTGTATGGAATTTACCCCCGGAGAATTGCTTCTGTGAAGGCTAGGGTGGTGTCGAGGTCAAAGCCGCTTTCCAGCCGGTAAATGACGCCGCTGCGCTGGAAGTAAAGGATCATCTCATGTCCGCGCGGATCAATCCGGTAGTGGACAGGCAGACCGTCAACTTCAACCGAAATCATGCCGTCAACGGCAAGTTCGGCCGGTGGATAGACCAACAAGAAGTTGATATATTGTTCGGGAAAGTCGCGGTTGGCATATCGGCTGACATATTGCCCATTTTCAAAGAAACCTTCGGTCTGATAAAATCCGCCGGGCGGGGTAAAGACGTAGCCCCATCTGCCATCCGGGGATGACCAGACAGTCCCCCACCTTTCATGCGGCGGGCGGCCGTTTTGATCAAACGACGGATCAATTGGCCGCTCAAGCACTCTCTCATTGTATCCGACAATGTCCATCGGCTCAAAGGATGGGTCGACGTTAACACCCTCTGGATGAACCTCTTCTGCAGCGACATCATCACCGCCGCCGGCTTGTGGTATATGCAATTCATCCGCGTCATTGCCCCCGCCGAAGACAGGCTCAATTTCATCCAGCTCGTCCTGCGTATAAAACATCTCGTCATCTTCAAGATCAAGCGCAAAGGCCTCAAGCCCGCCGTCCATCCGCGCGGCGGCGAAAGGTTCGGCGCCAGGCATATCCGCTGCCGGTGCGGGCGCGGCAGGAGCTGCCATCGGCGCAGCCGTTCCGCCCATCTGCGGTTGGGAAAATATTTGCGGCAAAAGGATTGCCAGCGCCAGACATGCGGCGGCAGCCAAGCCCCCGGCGAGAATTCTCGGGGCCTTGCCGGTCACGATCAGCCGCCAGACCGGCGGCTTCTCTTGTTTTTTGAGATCATCAATTTTACCGTGCACTTTTTTTTCCAGACCTTGGCCGAGCTGGGATGGGGCCTCGACTTTCGCGCCTTCTAGCGCTTTTAGCTCAGCGCGCAGCGCCCGGCCTTCCTGTTCGGCGTAAAGGATTGCCATTTGCGCAAATAATTTATCTGATTGCGTCTTCATCGAGATACCCTCCCTCTTTTAAGATTGAAATCATTTTTTTGCGGGCCCGGTGCAGCCGGACAGTCACATTGTTTTCGCTGATTCCCAGCGCCTTGCCGATCTCTTTGTGCGAGAGGTCGTGGGCATACTTAAGTACGAAGACACTGCGCAGCTCTTCGCTTAACTCTTCAATGATCCCGAAGATGTTTTGCGCGTCCAGCCGGGCGATTGCGTCGCCCTCAAGATCAACATCGTCTTCGATGGTCTCTTCAAGCGGCTCGTATCCGTCCGCCTGCCCTTTTTGTTTGGCCAGCAGGGTGAGCGATACGTTCTTGGTAATGGTTACCAAAAACGCAATGCTCCGGTTGGATGCCACATCCTCGATTTTGTGCAAGTTTTTATAAACCCGCAGATAAGCTTCACTGACCGCGTCTTCGGCCAGCATGTAGTCCCCGAGGATTGAATATGCCTTTTTAAGGCACAGGTTTTTATATTTGTTGTAGATGAACTCAAACTTGTCTTGGTCTTCGCCCGACGCAAAGGTGAACGTTAGAAGCACTGCTTAGCCTCCGTCATCTTTTTGTCTAACATTATAAACCTTATTGACCCCAAAGTCATTACAGGGAATTAAAATATTTTTATCAAGATGGATAAAATTCATGACAAACAGTAACCTGTCGCGGTTGACAATTTCCGCTCAACAGTGTAAATTTGTCTTTAGACATACGCATATACTATATTTCTGTTCTATTACGAGGTGACTGTCGTGATTGATATTAAGCGAATCCGCACCGAGCCTGAGCTCGTCAAAGAGAACATCCGCAAAAAATTTAAAGAAGACAAGCTGTATCTGGTTGACGAGGCGGCCGAGCTGGATATAAGGCTCCGCGAAGCCATCACCGAAGCGGATGGCCTGCGCAGCCGGCGGAACACCATCAGCAAACAGATCGGCGCGCTGATCGGCCAGGGTAAAAAAGAAGAAGCGCAGCAGGTCAAAAAAGAAGTCGCCGAGATTGGCCCAAAGCTCAGCGGGCTTGAAAAGCTGGAAGAAGAACTTTCTGCCCAGCTAAAAGAGCGTATGATGCAGATTCCCAACATCATTGACGAGAGTGTGCCGCTTGGCAAAGATGACAGCGAGAACGTGGAAGTTAAGCGCTACGGCCAAGCGGTTGTCCCCGATTTTGAGATTCCCTACCACGTCGACATTATGGAGGACCTGGCCGGGATTGATCTCGAAAGTGCGCGAAAGATCAGCGGCAACGGCTTTTATTTTCTGGTCGGTGAGGTAGCCCGCCTGCACTCGGCTGTGCTCAGTTATGCCCGGGATTTTATGATCGACAAAGGGTTCACATACTGCATCCCGCCCTTTATGATCCGCAGCAGCGTTGTCAGCGGGGTGATGAGCTTTGCCGAAATGGAAAACATGATGTACAAAATTGAAGGCGAAGACCTTTACCTGATCGGCACAAGCGAGCATTCGATGATCGGTAAGTTTATCGACAACATTTTAAAGCCGGAAGATTTGCCACACGCCATGACCAGCTACTCCCCTTGTTTCAGGAAAGAAGTCGGCGCCCACGGGATTGAAGAGCGCGGCGTTTACCGGATTCACCAGTTCGAAAAGCAGGAGATGATCGTGGTCTGTCAGCCGGAGGACAGCCCGGCTTGGTTCGAGAAGCTGTGGGGGTACACAGTTGAATGTTTCCGGTCACTGGATATCCCGGTTCGCGCCCTTGAGTGCTGTTCGGGGGATTTGGCCGACCTGAAAGTCAAGAGCATCGACGTGGAGGCCTGGAGCCCCCGCCAGCAAAAATACTTTGAGGTGGGCAGCTGCTCTAACCTGGGAGACGCACAGGCCCGCCGGCTGGGGATTCGCATCAAAGGCGATAAGGGCAACTATTTCGCGCACACCTTAAACAACACGGTCGTCGCCCCGCCGCGGATGTTGATCGCGTTTTTGGAAAACAACCTGCTTCCCAGCGGTTCGGTAAAAATCCCCACTCCGCTCAGGCCGTATATGGGCGGCGCCGAAGTCATCGAGCGAAAGCGGTAAACAAAGCGGCTTTTAAAGTAATGTGCAAAAACCTTCAGTTAACCCGCAACACCTTGACATTTCCACAAAGCCCGGGCTATTATTAGGAGGTATAAAGATCATGTTTAGTGACAGAAAGAAAAATGAAAAAACGCTTATTGTAAACGAGAGCACAGAGCCTAACTTCCCCACAACCATTGCGGAAGGAATAACGATCAAAGACGGCAAGCTGTTCGGTACCGGCGGCGTCAAAATTTCGGGCGCGTTTTTTGGCGACGTTGAAGTCGAAGGCATTTTGGTCGTTTCGGTGGGCGGCAGCGTACACGGAAACATAACCGCCGAGGATGTTTATGTGAACGGCACAGTTGATGGCAATGTTTTGGCCAGGGGAAGGGTCCGTATCTATCCGACCGGCAGTCTTGTGGGCGACGTTGCCGGGTCTTCGTTTACGGCGGAAGAGGGCGCGACTTTCCGCGGCCAGAGCAATATAACGGCCGGCTCGCCGGCCGCTGCCGGAAACACCCTTTACGAACGCAACGCCCCCACCCTGGAGCCGATTGAGACGTAACCGGTATTAGAATTAGAATCTGTATTCATAACTCAGGGCACCGTCTTGGCGGGTCTTTTCCCACACGGCTGCGTTAACTTTTCTTGCCGTGCAAAAAACTCGTCAATCCGGCACTTTTCGTTTATGAATACAAGTTCTTTAAAGATTCTTGATAAGCAAAGGAGCATGTCCATGAGCAAATACGCAGACTTGTATGAGCGGCGCGAAAAGCTTAAACTAGGCGGTGGACCGGACAAAATTGAGGCCCAGCACAAAAAAGGAAAACTGACAGCCAGAGAGCGGCTTGACCTCTTCTTTGACCCGGGCACATTTGTTGAGCTCAACGCATATGTCCGCCACCACTGCGCCGACCTTGGGATGGAAGGCACCCAGATGGACGGGGACGGCGTAGTCACCGGTTACGGAATGGTCAAGGGCCAACGGGTCTTTGTCTTTGCCCAGGATTTTACCTACAGCGGCGGCTCGCTGGGCGAAATGCACGCCATGAAAATCTCCGAGCTTCAAAAAAAAGCGCTTAAGGCCGGATGCCCGATTGTCGGACTGCTGGATTCGGGCGGCGCGCGCATTCAGGAGGGCATCAACTCCCTGGCCGGGTTTGGCCGCATCTTTTACCAGAACACGATGGCGTCCGGAATTATCCCACAGATTTCGGTTATCATGGGCCCCTGCGCGGGCGGCGCGGTCTACTCGCCCGCTTTGACCGACTTTGTTTTCATGGTCGAGAACACCAGCCAAATGTTTTTGACCGGCCCGGCGGTTATTGTCACCGTTACCGGTGAGCAGGTCACCGCCGAAGAGTTGGGCGGCGCGGTTACACACACATCCAAGAGCGGGGTGGCCCATTTCCGCGCCCCGGATGAAAAGTCCTGTCTGGATCAGGTCAAGAACCTGCTCTCCTACCTGCCCACCAGAGCGGGCGCACCGCTGCCCAAAACTTTCTCAAGCGGGAACATCCACCAAAAGGTGGAGGCACTAAACGAGATCATGCCGGATAACCCCAACAAGGCCTACGACATGTACGACGTGATCAAGGGGATTGCAGACGACGGTGTGATCATGGACTCTCACCAGCACTGGGCCAAGAACATCATTACCTGTTACGCACGCATTGACGGCACACCGGTCGGCATCATCGCCAACCAGCCCAAAGTTCTGGCCGGCTGCATGGACATCGATTCCTCCACCAAGGCAACCCGGTTTGTCCGCACATGTGACGCGTTCGGCTTGCCGCTGATCACTTTGGTCGACACTTCCGGGTTTTTGCCCGGAACAGGCCAGGAGTACGGCGGGATTATCCGCCACGGGGCCGGTCTTCTCTACGCTTACAGCGAGGCGACCGTGCCAAAAATCACGATTGTCACCCGCAAAGCCTACGGCGGCGCGTACATCGCCATGTGCTGCCGCGAGCTGGGCGCGGATATGGTCTACGCCTGGCCGTCCGCCGAAATCGCGGTCATGGGCCCGGACGGCGCGATCAACATACTCTACAAGCGTGACCTGGCCGCCGCCGAAGACGCGGACGCCAAAAAGGCCGAGCTGGTTGACATGTACAAAGAGAAGTTCGCGAACCCCTACGCCGCCGCCCACAACGGATATGTAGACGACGTAATTGAACCGGGAGAAACCCGGCAGAGAATCATACAGGCACTGCTGATTATGCGGGATAAGCAGGAGAGCATCCCACCCCGCAAGCACGGGAACATCCCGTTTTAGCCGCCAAATAAGCACGACGCCCCGGGCGCAACACCCGGGGCGTTTACAATACTTGACAATTCAGGAGGGAACCGCTATGTGGATTATATTTGCTTTGCTTTCTGCGTTTTTTGCGGCCTGTGTCGCAATTCTCGCAAAGCTAGGACTGGAGGGGGTTAATTCGCACCTGGCTGTGGCCATACGCACCATCGTGGTCTGCGGAATGGCCTGGGGGCTTGTTTTTATGACCGGCGCGCAGGGCGGGATATCCCAGTTCACTCAGCGCAACTGGATATTCCTCATCCTTTCCGGGATTGCCACCGGGCTTTCCTGGCTCTTTTATTTCCGGGCTTTGCAGATCGGCGAAGTCTCGCGGGTTGTGCCGATTGACAAGCTCAGCGTGGTCTTGACCATGGCGCTTGCGTTTATCATTTTGGGCGAGACTGTCACAGCAAAAGCTGTCATCGGCGGTTTGCTGATTGTTGTTGGAACCATTGTGATCGTGCTGCCTTAGCCCATCACAGAAAGATGTTCCGCCCGCTTGAACCACTCGGCCTTGCAATGCGCTTCAAGCGCTCGCTGAAATGGCTTGTTGAAATACAACGCGATGAGCGGGTCTAGCAGTTTTCCGATACCCGGGCAGCCAATCCGCAGCGCATGTTTTACCCGGACGCCCCCGTCGGTGTCGCGCAATGTCAATTCCAAGACCGCGGGAATCCGCAGCTTTGCTTTCATCATCTGCCATTTGATTTTGTTTGGACGCTCGGCGTCAATCACGACTGCGAAGAAAGTCAAACGGCGGTCAATGCCCAGGTATTCGTCCGCAAAGACAAGGTCGCCGATATGATTTTTTTCGCCGCGCCTGACGATGTGAAATTGCAAGTGCGCACCCGGCCACCACGCGCGATACCGCCGGTCACAGGGATTTATCATAAAATCGTAAAACTGCTTCGCGGTTGCGTTTGGCACGGTCAGCACAACTGTGTGACGGATCATATCTTCACCTCGACAAGTCTTCTGTCAGGTACCGCGCGGAAGAATTCGGTCAGCCGTTGGATGTAGGGCGTGATGACACAAAGCTGAACGCCCGTATTTTGGTGAATTTTGAGCCTTACTTCGTTGTCGTTACAAGGTACTGACGATGAGCGCCCATACAGCGAAGAGTCTCAGCGGAATACATATAGTATTCCTTCCTCCTCCGCCTTGATATGCTCGAAAATTCACTCAAATTCCGTGCATCCCCATTTGTGTCAACACACCCTAGCCACCGGGATCTGTAGTTCGACCAAAAAGTCGGCCGGGTTGTGGGTGGTGATCAGGTCGTGCAGCGCCATCCCGCGCAAGCCTCCGATGATGTCGTAGCCGTTTGTTTCCAGCCAGTTGAATAGTTTTTGCATGGCTTCGCCGTGGCCTTCGTACCCGCCCGAAAAGCGGATGGTCGCGGCGGTCGGTATAGCCGACAGCCTGCCGTAGACAAAGTTTCCTTCGCCCTGCCCAAATTCGCTGACCGGCAGCGAGATTTTGACCGTGACGTCCTTTTCTTTGTACTCGTCGTCCGGGTACTCGGAGTATGCGCCCTGATCGCTGACGGCGACCCGTTTTTCGGCCACAAACGCGAACAGCTTTTCCCAAAGCGCCTCCTCTTTGCTGTAGTCTTCGATCACCTCTTGCAGGGTAAGAACTTTAACCTCGGGCAGGGATTTTACCTCGACTTCGTATACCATTTGCTTGTTTGCTCCTTTCCAGTGTTCGGTTAAGGTTTTCAGCTTTTCCAGCCGGGCGGTTTCGGCCGCGATTGCGCGGGTGATCTCCTCCGCTTTTTTGGCGGCCGCTTCTTTCATCCGGGCGCGGTCGCCGTAAGCCGGCAAGAGTTCGGCAATCTCTTCGATCGAAAATCCGGCGTCCCGCAGCGCCGCAATCCTTTGCAGCGGCAAAATCTGACCGGCGGTGTAAGACCGGTAACCGGTGAACCGGTCCACAACGGCCGGAACAAGCAGCCCGCACTTTTCATAATATCTGAGCATTCGCGGGGATACGCGCACCAGCTTTGAAAAAACGCCGATTCGAAAGATGACCGATACCTCCTTTTGGACAGCTTGGGCGGGCTTCATCGCCGCCGAGAATAGCATAAACCATGACACTGTGTTAAAGTCAAGCACAGAGTGAAAAATTATTTCAGCGGGCAGACCATGATGTATTCTTCGTCGTTTTGACCGGTAATCTCAAAGCCGGATGCCTGATAAAGCCGGACGGCATAGTTGTCTTTTTGTACGGCCAGGGACGCTTTGGCGTATCCTTTTTCGCGCAGCAGCGCGAGCATCTCATCCATCAGGCGGCGGCCAATGCCCTTACCGCGATGTTCCTGAAAGACTGAAATTGCGAATTCTGGCGTTTTGTCGTCCACATTGCCAAACCCTTTGACCGGGCCGGACAGAATCCGCGCCCAGACCGCGCCGACCGCCCGGCCGTCCACAACGGCCAGCAGACAGTGGTCGTCCGGTCTCCCGAAATCTTGGATGAAGACGGCCAGCTCGGGCTGGTGAATCACGCTTTTGGGCAGGGGGGCCTCCCCCGCCCGCCGAAAGATGGCGGTGTAGAGAAAGTCGGCGAGCAGCGGAACTTCACCCGGTAAAATGGGGCGTATTTCACAGTGCATAAAAAATCCCTCCGGTTATGCTGGCTGGGTATTAATTTCAACTATAGCACACGCAAATAAAAGCCGCAAGCAAAAGATTGTTATTGCGCTAACAGGTAGATAGTGATATAATGGCCTCTGCGTCTATAATTACCAGCAAAAAGGAGTCACTAGCTAATGATTGAGAAGGCATTCTCAACGCCGGAAGAGATTACGGAAATTTACAATGAGATCGGCAAAAAGAAAGCGGCGAGGCCGGTACACAAACAGCTATTGCTCGGTCTGTTGGCCGGTTCGTTTGTGGCCATGGTATCTCAAGGCTCGCACGTCGCGGTACACACCATCGCCAACATAAGCATTGCCCGCACCTTGAGCGGCGCGCTCTTTTCAACCGCGCTGGTACTGATTGTAATCGCGGGCGGGGAGCTCTTCACCGGCAACACGCTGATGGTTATTGCGGCGGCCAAAAAGCGGATCACCGTACTTTCAATGCTGCGCAACTGGCTTGTCGTTTACTGCGGGAACTTTCTGGGTGCACTGACCATTGTTACGCTCATCAACATATCCGGCCAGCTCAACCTGTCGGGCGGCTCACTTGGCGGCTACACCATATTGGTCGCGGTAAACAAGGTCAATCTGCCGTTCCACTCAGCGTTTATCTTCGGTATCTTTTGTAACTGGCTGGTCTGTCTGGCTGTCTGGATGTCCTCGGGCGCGCAGGATGTGGCCGGTAAAATTCTTTCCATCTTCTTTCCGATCTGGATTTTCGTTATATCCGGATTCGAGCACAGTATTGCCAACATGTACTACATCCCGGCCGGAATTTTAGCCATGCAGAACCCCGAATGGGTAACTGCCGCTATCGAGGTGTTTGGCGTCACCCCTGAGCGGATGGCCAACCTCAATTGGTTTACACTCTTTCGCAACAACCTTTTGCCGGTCACATTGGGAAATCTGGTCGGCGGCGGGTTTTTCGTTGGAATCAGTTACCTGATCGCGTTTGGCAAGCTTGACCCAACCGACCCCAACTACTACTGGACCAAGCGCCAGGAAGCCAAGAAAATCGCGAAAGAACCCCAAAAATAATAGGAGGCAAAACAGATGAACGCGGACAAACAAATCTCCCCAACATCCCTGGCCGGCTATATTGACCACACCCTGTTAAAATCAGACGCAAAAATCGCGGATATCCTAAAAGTATGCGACGAAGCCAAAGCTCATGGCTTTGCGAGCGTCTGTGTAAACCCGAGTTACATCCGCTATGTGGCCGAGCAGCTTGCCGGCAGCGCGGTCACCCCCTGCTGCGTGGTCGGGTTCCCTTTTGGCACGCACACGCCTGGTGCAAAAAAAGGCGAGACAATGGAGGCAGTCACAAACGGCGCGAAAGAAATCGACATGGTCATCAATGTCGGGGCGATCAAGTCAGGAGACTGGGCATTGGTCAAACAGGACGTTGAGGCGGTCATCGAAGGCGCGGGCGGCAAGGCCGGGGTCAAGGTGATCCTTGAAACTTGCCTGCTTACCGACGAAGAAAAAATCAAGGCCTGCGAAATTTGCAAGGCGGCGGGTGCCGCGTTCGTCAAGACGTCAACCGGTTATTCAACCGGCGGCGCGACGGCGGCGGATGTCGCCCTCATGCGCAAAACGGTTGGGTCAAACGTCGGTGTAAAAGCATCCGGCGGGGTCAAAACGTACGAAGATGCGGTCAAAATGATTGAAGCGGGCGCAAACCGCCTGGGCGCCTCAGCCGGGATCAAGATCATCGCCGGCCCAAGCGGGGACACAGCCCCCACCGGCAAAGACAGCTATTAACCGCAGACAAAAAACGACGCTCGCCTTTTAGGCGAGCGTCGTTTTTTTAATCCCATCGCAAAGCGATACCACAACTGTCAACTGTCAATTGTCCACTGTCAATTGTCAACTGCCATCACTGCGGCTTTTGAATGTACTTAATGATGGTATTGGTGTAGTTGTCGTCAAACGAGATGGCGGTCAGGTCTTCGTAGTCGACTACATCCATTTCTTCATCCCACCTGCCGGTCGCGTCAAAGTACCAGAAAGTGAAATCCCACTCGCCCAGCTCCATTGTCTTGCCGATCAAAAAGTCATCTACTTCGTCGCACTCGATGATGCAGTAATCGTACTGCCCGCGCAGCGAGTGCAGAACGTTCTGCCAGCCGGTCAGATCGATGGCTGGGGGCGACTTTAAGCGATTGTAGACCCCCTCGGCCCGGATCACCTGCTCAAAGAATTCCTCACTGCCCTCGCGGATGGCGGTGTAAACGTCCTCCAACCGGATGATTCGGTAACCATCCGGGTAAAAGTCATAAAAGATGTGTACAAGCAAAAGGTCGTCCGAGCGGGCAACCGGGATGCAGAGCAGTTCGGTCTCGGCCATTTCCGGCCGCTCAAGGCTGAGCACAAGCCGGCCGGCGATCGCTTTGTCTATCGTTTCGATCACTTCACTGATTTCCATTGGCGTTCCTTTTCTAATAACTTTGTTCGATCGAATAAAGCTGCGTGGTTATGCTTTCGGGGTCGATAAACGAGTAAAATTTGGCTGCAACCGGGTCGGGCTGGCCATCATCGTTTTCGGCGGCGATCGCGTCTTCCATTGTCTCCCATGTCACCAGGTCGACCCAAGCGCCCCCCTGCTTTAGAACCTGCCAGGAGATAAACCCTTTGCGCTTTGACAGAGAGCACGCGTCGTTAACGGCCTGTGACACGGCTAAGAACTCGCATTCAGACGCGCCCTCAACCAGCTTGTAAGAAATAAACCAGACTGCTTTTGACATATGCTCACCCTCTATTATACGGGATGTACCCCTTTTGGTTTGTCGGCATTTGCGGCGTCCAGGCCGTACTTGCGGTTGGCGCGCGACTCAAAGAACTTGGGCGCGACCTGAGGGAACATGGCCAGAGTCAAAACGTCCTCCGGCTGTTCGTTGTATTTTTCGGGGAGCTGGTCTTTGAGCTTATCCAGCTCGGGCGGGATGAGGTCGGCCGGGCGGCAGTCGATCGGCTCTTCATCCTCCCCAACTATTTTAGCTCTAAATTCGGGGTCGATGGGGGCAGGGGTCTTGCCGTACTCGCCCTTGACCATGGCGCGAAACTCTTTGGATACCATCTTGTACCGCTCGCCCATGATGATATTGAGGGCAGCCTGTGTCCCGACAATCTGCGAAGTTGGGGTAACCAGCGGCGGGTAGCCCGAATCTTTGCGGACAGCGGGCACCTCCCGCAGAACATCCTCGAACTTGTCGCTCTTGCCCGCGTCCTTGAGCTGGGAGATCAGGTTGGAAAGCATCCCGCCGGGGACTTGATAGAAGAGCGCGTTCGCGTCCACCCCCATCATCTTGGGGTCGAGCAGGCCGCTTGCCAGATATTTATCCCGCAATTTGGCCACATGGGCGCGGATTTCATTGAGTTTGGAAAGGTCAAGCCCGGTGTCGTAGGGCGTCCCCTGAAAAGCGGCGACCATCGACTCGGTGGCCGGTTGAGAGGTCCCCAAAGCGAGCGGGGACATCGCGCAGTCGATCACGTCCGCCCCGGCTTCGGCAGCTTTCATATAGACCATCGACCCCTGGCCCGAGACATAGTGGGTGTGCATGATGATCGGAATCTTGACCGTCTGTTTGAGCGCGCGGATCAGCTCATACGCGGTGTAGGGCGAGATCAGCCCGGCCATATCCTTGACGGCAATCGAGTCGGCTCCGGCGTTTTCCAAATCCTTTGCGTACTGCACAAAGTAATCGACGCTGTGTACCGGGCTGACTGTGTAACTCATTGCGATTTGCACGTGGGCTTTTTCTTTTTTTCCGGCGGCAATCGAGCTTTCAAGGTTGCGGATGTCGTTGAGCGCGTCGAATGTGCGCATGATATCCACGCCGTTTTCGACCATCTTGGCCACAAAGTAGCCGACCACATCGTCCGAGTAATGGCGGTAGCCAAGCATATTCTGGCCGCGGAAGAGCATTTGAATCTTGGTCTTTGGCATATATTTGCGCAAAGTCCGCAGCCGCTCCCAGGGGTCTTCGTCCAAAAAGCGGATGCACGCGTCAAAGGTCGCACCGCCCCACGCTTCGATTGAGTGGTAGCCGATGTCGTCCAGCGCGCTTAAAATCGGCAGCATTTCTTCCATTGTCATGCGGGTGGCGATCAAGCTTTGGTGCGCGTCCCGCAGGACGGTTTCAGTTATTTTAATCTTAGACAAAGCGTTCACCTCAATTCGTTAAGTCAGCATGAGCACGCACAAAGACACTGCGGCGTCTGACTTCTATTCTCTGATGTCTGACGTTCTAATTCAGCGAGATTAGCAGCGCGCCGGTCTCGACCGTGTCGCCTTTGGCGACGTGTATAGAGGCAACCGTACCCGAATCGGGGGCTACGATTTCGTTTTCCATCTTCATAGCTTCGAGGATAACCAGTACATCCCCACGGCTAACGCTTTGACCGGCCGCCACCCGGACTTCCCAAATATTCCCGGGCATGGGGGCTTCTACCTTGGTCGAACCGGCAGCGGCGGCGGGTGCGGGCGCCGGGGCAGCCGGTACAGGTGCGGCGGCCGCAGGAGCCGGCGCAGGTGCGGTGATAACAGGCGCGGGCACCGGGGCAGCCACAGGGGCGGCCGGAACTGGCGCGGGCGCCGCGGGAATTGCCCCGCCAATTTCTTGCACCTGTACGTCATAGGCCACACCATTTACCGTTACTTGAAAATGTTTCATATACATAATCCTCCAATAATAAATCTGAGCTTAAACAATCCAACCAATTCTGATTCTCTGACCTCTGATCTCTACAAAGGCAGGTTGCTGTGCTTCTTGGGGCTGCGCTGAACCCGCTTGGCGCTGAGAAGCTCCATGGCTGAAAGCAGGGAGGCGCGGGTTTGTTCGGGGGAGACGACATCATCCAGATATCCGGATTTCGCGCCGGCCAGCGGGCTGGCTGTCTCAGCCAGATAATCGCGCAGGATTGTCTCGCGCGAGCGCTCGGCCGAGATTTCGTCCGCATACAAAAGCTCGACCGCGCCAGCCGGCTCAAGGGCAGAGATGATTGCCTCCGGCCATGCGATCGTGTAGTCCGAGTTGGCCGCCCGGCTGGCAAGGGCAATGTATGCCGCGCCGTAAGCTTTGCCGGTGATTACACTGGCTTTGGGCGTGGTCGCCTCAGCATAGACATGCCCGAGCTTGGCCATTTCGCGCACCGAACCGGAAAGCTCGGCTTTGGCTGAGGGCGCAAACCCGTCCGAATTGACCAGGGTAATCACCGGAATTTGAAACGCATCACAGACCGAAACCACTTTGGCCAGTTTCACGCAACTGTCGGCATCCAGCTTGCCTATAGTGCCCGCAACCCCGACAGGATTCCCGCCCAGGCTGCCAAGGGCGGTGTAAGCGGACGACCCAAACCCATCAAGCAATTCAACAAGGCTGTCCGCGTCAAAGATGGAAAAGGCCAGCGTCGCCGGCCGGATTCCCTGGCAGTCGCCGGGAGCCAGCACTGTGGCCGGCTCGGCAAAATTAAGGGAGGGCAACGCTGCCAGGTTGTTGACGGGCAGGTAAGATAACAGCTTGCGCGCGCGCTCAATCGCGCCGTCAACCGTGTCGGCGAGTATATGTGCGATCCCGGCTTTGGATGCACTGTCCGGCGAGCCTGTGTCCGGGGTGTTGTCTTCGACCAATGCGGGCGGGGTCATAAAGAAGCGGGAATCCCCGCTCATAACCAAAAAGTCGGCGCTGCAAGCGAGCATGGCGCAGGCGCCGGTGCAATTCCCGGCCACTACGGCGATCTGGGGCACAACCCCCGAAAGGTTGTTGATCCGCAAAAGAAGCTGGCCGTAAGCTTCAAGTGCCCCGACCCCTTCAGATACCCGCGCGCCGTTTGAATCATATATTCCGACCACCGAAACCCCGGTCTTGCCGGCAAGATCGTAGAGCTTGGCGATTTTATCGGCCTGCATCTTGCCAAGCCCGCCGCCTTCCTGCGCGAAGGCACAAGCCAGGCTGCCGCCAACCGCGCCGTACCCGCAGACCACCCCGCATGGGTCATCCCCCACCGAGGCAAAGCGGTCGATTTCTACAAAGCTGCCGGGGTCAAACAAAAGCTTCAGCCGTTCCCTGGCGGGTGTGGTCACTGTGTGTGTCTCGCCCGCGCCGGCAAAAGCTTCGGCTCGCGTCAAAGTATTCATTCGGTTTACACCATCCTTTTCTCGTAACCGGGTCAGTCATAGGCATTTAGATAAAGTATACACCATCATTGCGCGATACTCAAGAGATGGGGCGGGTAACAGCCAATTTTTTTCCTGTTTGTTCCACCCAGTCCGCAAATCACAGGCAGAATGCAAAAATTATTTGGACACCTAGCATTTTCACCCAATTAGTGATACAATATCTACATACAAATGTGGAAGCGTTAAGGAGGGAATTTTGAAGTGCGGCTATTAACCCGATCTGATTTTGACGGCCTGGCTTGTGGAACAATCCTCAAACACCTCGGTATTATTGACAGTTGGAAGTTTGTGCACCCCAAAGATGTGCAGGATGGAATCGTAGAGGTTACCAAAGACGATGTGCTGGCAAACATCCCGTATGTCGAGGGCTGTGCTCTCTGGTTTGACCATCACTCAAGCGAAGAAGAGCGGCTGGGCAATTCGATCATCCAGTTTGAGGGCGAGAGCCGCCGGGCAGACAGCGCCGCCCGTGTGGTTTTTGAATATTATAATGGCAAAGAGCGCGCACCCGAGTTCGAAGAAATGTTAAGGGCGGTTGACAAAGTCGACGCGGCCAAACTGAGCATAGACGACATCGATAACCCGTCCGGCTGGGTGCTGCTTGGTTTTATCATGGATCCCCGCACCGGGCTTGGGCGCTTTCGCAACTTTAGAATCTCAAACTACGATCTGATGGAAAAACTGATTGACGCCTGCGCGAATTCAAGCATTGACGAAATTTTGGCCGACCCCGATGTGCGTGAGCGGGTTGACCTTTACTTTGTTCAAAACGATCTGTTTAAGCGGATGGTCAAAGAACAGACGCGGGTCGACGGCAATGTAATCATCACCGACTTGCGCGGGATAGAGACCATTTATTCGGGCAACCGGTTTATCGTCTACACCCTTTGCCCTGAACAGAACATCTCCCTTTGGGTTACCGACGGGCGTGAGCAAAAAAACTGTGCCATCGCCATCGGCCACAGCATTACCAACCGCACTTCAAAAACCAATGTGGGCAAGCTGGCCCTCAAGTTCGGCGGGGGCGGTCACAACCAGGTCGGAACCTGTCAGGTACCCTACGACCAGGCAGACGCGGCTATAGCCGAGATCGTCGCCAAAGCAAAAGCGGACGGCTGATAAGCAGCAATTAGAAAATAGGAATTAGCAGACGCAAAGGGCAAAAGGCGGAACTTTCCGCTTATGCCGGCGTACTGCCAATTCCTATTTTTTATTTTCTAAATAACTAATAAGGATGGGCGCGGACAGCTGGGGAACTGTCCGCGCCCAAAACGAGGGGAAAAGATCCTCATCAACGGATGAGGATAAAGAAGAAAGCAAGCCTTGTTATTATAATACCCGCGCCGGGTCACAGAGAGGTCACAACATCCTAATAAAAGCAAAATTTACGTAAAAATGTATATGATTCGACCAAAAAATACCAGTCAAGCCGGCTGCTCATCTGCACATACTAACACATTGGTCAGATACAATCTCAAACAAACGAGGGGTGAGCGGATGCGCGAAAACCAAAAGCGCAAGTGGCTGATTTGGCCGGCAGGGCTGATGATTGGTCTGCTGAACGGGTTCTTTGGGGCGGGCGGCGGGATGGTCGGCGTCCCCGTTTTGCGTGGGCTGGGGCTGAAAACCAAAGAGTGCCACGCGACCTGCATCGCGGTGATTTTCCCGCTGGCGGCGGCCTCTGCCTTTCTCTACCTGCAGGCGGGGGTTTTCTCTCTGGAGGACACCTATATTTACCTGCCCGGCGGGCTGGCCGGTGCGGTGGCCGGGGGC
Organism: Oscillospiraceae bacterium; assembly: GCA_009784625.1. Classification (GTDB taxonomy): domain Bacteria; phylum Bacillota; class Clostridia; order Oscillospirales; family Ruminococcaceae; genus WRAV01. The sequence continues at coordinate 28,635 of WRBI01000002.1, forward strand.
TGGCTGCTTCCCCGGCTGGATTCGATCTGGGTGCGGCGTATTTTTGGCGGGCTGATCCTGTTCGCCGGCGTCAGGATGATTCTGCGATGAGCGGCGGGGTAGCACTTTCTCTCGTCGCTGCCTTTCTCAGCGGAATGATCGGGGCTATGGGGATGGGCGGCGGCAGTGTGCTGATCATCTACCTGACCGCTTACCTCGGCTTTGAACAGCTGAAAGCGCAGGGGGTCAATCTGGTTTTCTTCTTACCGATCGCGGCGGTCGCGCTTTTCTTTCACCAAAAGAACCGGCTGATCCGATGGCGGGTGGCCCTCCCGCTGGCCGCACTGGGTCTGGCCGGGGTCTGGGCAGGTATGCAGCTGGCCGTCTGCGTCGGGTCACAGCTGCTGGGCAAGCTTTTCGGCGGCCTGCTGCTCATCATAGGCTTGCGGGAGCTGCTGGCCAAGAGAAAGGCGGAAGACTAGGGTGTGTTGACACAAATGGGAATGCACGGATTTTGAGTGAATTTTCGAGCATTTCAAGGCAGAGGAGGAAGGAATACTATATGTATTCCGCTGAGACCCTTCGCTGTATGGGCGCTCATCGTCAGTACTTTGTAACGACAACGAAGTAAGGCTCAAAATTCACCAAAATACGAGCGTTCAGCTTTGTGTCAACACGCCCTAACGGCCATTGCACACCTGCCGTGCATCTGGTAAGATGGTCGTGGGGTGATGCATATGTCCGGCGCAAGCGAGAAATCAAAGGCGGCCTACAACAAAAAAGCCGCGCACTACGAACATACGGCGGACGGCAGATTTACCCGCCGGTTTAAGCAGCTGATTGCGGACAGCGTTCAGTTGCAGGCGGGGATGTCGGTGCTGGACGTCGGCTGTGGGAATGGGCGTCTGCTGGCCGCTTTGCGAAAACGCGCGGCCATCAACGGCTTCGGGGTTGATCTGGCCGAGCGGATGGTCGGGCAGGCGAGCCGCTTAAACCCGGAGATGACTTTCTTTGTGGCCGGTTGTGAGAATATTCCGCTGGCTGAGTGTTCGATGGATTTGATCGTTGTTTCGGCCGCTTACCACCACTTTCCTGATGTGGCCGCCTTCGCCAAAGAGGCCGGCCGGCTGCTGAAACCGGGCGGGGCGATCTACATCGCGGATATCTATTTGCCCGTCATTTTTCGCCGCCTGCTCAACCCGCTTTTGCCCTACTCTCCAGATGGGGATGTGCGATTTTACAGCCCCAAGGAAATTTCCGCCAACTTTGAACCGTTAGACTTTCAGTTAGCGGGCGCTGAAATATATGGGCATATCCAAGTGATCACACTGCGCAAACCGGCATAAACCGGCCGCTCCCTGCCAAAACTTGGGATATCTCAAGCGAAGGGGGTGGCCGCCATTCTTTTGCGCAGGCGCTCGGTCGGCGTTTATTGCCTGCTTTTGGTTTTTTTCGCACTGTCCATCTTTCGGCTGCATTATATCGAATCGTCGGGATATCTGGCGGCGGTAGCGGCCGGGCAGGGGCGGTTTACCGTCAACATCGCGCAAGGGCGTGGGAGCATCTACGACCGGAATATGCGCCGGCTGGTCAACAACCGCAGTCAGGTGGTGGCCGCCATCCTGCCCACCCCGCAGGCGATGGCCGAAATCTACCGCGTATTCCCCGAAGATGAGCGGATACAAATTCTTGAGCGAATGCGGGATGGGCTGCCCTTTGCGCTGGAGCTGCCGACCATTGAGGTAAACGCGATCGGAATTGACGCATTCGAAATCCCCCGGCGGTATGGCGAGCTTCAGATCGCCCCGCACCTGATCGGCTATCTGACCGATGAGGGACGGGTGGGCGTAGCCGGTATCGAGCGGGCATTTGACCAGATACTTCGGGAAAAAGGGGCAGTGCTGACCGCGCGGTATCACTTAGACGCGGCCGGGCGGGCTATGCATGGCGGCGGGGTGGAGATTGAGCGCCACAATCAATCAAGTGCCGGCGGGGTTGTGTTGACCCTGGACGCGAATATCCAACTGATCACACAACAAGCACTTGAGGCGGGTGCACAGCGGGGCGGGGCGGTGGTACTCGACATAAATGACGGGGATATACTGGCCATGGCCAGCCTCCCGGTCTTTGACCAAAACGAGATATCAGCCAGTTTGCACAGCGAGTATTCGCCATTTATCAACCGGGCGATCAGCGGGTACGGCATCGGCTCCGCCTTTAAAACCGTGACTGCGGCGGCTGCACTCGAAAGTGGATTCCCACCAGGCAGAAGCTATGAGTGTTTGGGTTACATCAACGTGGGCGGCCAGATTTTTCGCTGTAACAACCTGGCCGGGCATGGGGTGGTTGATATGACCCGGGCTATGCAGGTCAGCTGCAACCCTTATTTTATCAGTCTCGGGTTACAGCTTGACCCCGGCTTTCTGCTCGCGTTCAGCCGTCAATTGGGGATGGATGCCGCTCTGGAACTTGCCCCCGGCCTGTTCACCCAGCGCGGAAATTTGCCCTCTTCGGCTGAGCTGGCAAGCCCGGCCGGACTGGCCAACTTCAGTTTTGGGCAGGGAAGCTCACTTGCTACCCCGCTGCAGATGGCTCAGATGATGGCGGTATTCGCCGGTTCGGGCACACTGGTTACCCCCCGCCTGGTTGAGGGATTTACCGAAGATGGAATCAACATCTCACAGCCCGCCCCCCGTTTTGCCGGCCGGGATGTGGTCTCCCCCCAAACGGCCGCCGCTGTCCGCCAGCTGATGGTCGACGTGGTCGAGATTGGTAGCGGCGCGCTGGCCAGGCCGATTTACGGCAGCGCGGGCGGCAAAACCTCCTCCGCGCAGACCTGGCAATTTGTTGAGGAAAACGGTGTCCGGCGAGAGGTCGTTCACGCGTGGTTTGTCGGGTTTTACCCGGCCGAAAACCCGCGGTATTCCATCGCCGTCTTTGTTGAGGACGGGCTGTCGGGCGAACAGACGGCCGCCCCAATCTTTAAGCAGATCGCGGACGGAATTCACTTAATCACCGCCGGAAACGAAAATTAAAAGCAATCGGCAAAGGCATTTGTGTCTTTGCCGATTGCTTTTATTCGCATGTTTTGTTATCATATATCCAAATGTGTTAAGATAAGGACAAAATTTAAGATGGACTTTACCCTTTGCGCACCCTGTCTTTTTGGGCTTGAAAGCCCGCTAGGCCACGAGATTAAACGGATCGGCGGCAAAGACGTGATCGCCGCCGACGGCAAAGTAACCTTTAAAGGCGACTACAGCCTGCTGGCCAGGGCCAATATTTCCCTGCGGACAGCCGAGCGGGTCTGTGTTGTATTGGGCAGCTTTATGGCCACCAGCTTTACCGAATTGTTCGACGAGGTGGCAAAGCTCCCATTCGAGGAGTGGATCGGCAGGTCGGACGCGTTCCCGGTCAAGGGATGGTCGCTCAAAAGCCAGCTGCACAGCATCCCGGACTGCCAAAAGATTATCAAGCGGGCGATCGTCCGCCGGTTCGAGGCCGCTTATGGCCAGACCTGGTTTGAAGAGAGCGGCCCGGTACATCAGATTCAGTTTTCCATCCTGAAAGACGAAGTGACCGTCATGCTGGATACTTCCGGCCAAGGGCTGCACAAGCGGGGTTACCGCAAGGGCACCGGGATAGAAGCCCCAATCAAAGAGACCCTGGCCGCCGGGATCGCCGACCTTGCCCATGTGAAAGCGGACAGCGTGGTGATCGACCCGATGTGCGGCTCAGGCACATTTCTGATTGAGTCGGCGCTCAGAGCCTGCAAAATTCCGCCGGGTGCCGGACGGCCCTTCGCCGCTGAAAACTGGGGCGTCATCCCAAAAGAGGTCTGGAAAGCTGAGCGGCAGGCCGCCATGGCCGAAGTGGATACAAAAAGCGCGTTCGCCGCCCAAGGCTGGGATATCGACCCGACCGCGGCCGCCACCACCCTTGAGAACGCGAGAAAGGCGGGGATTATTGCACTGACCACCGCCAGGCAACAGGATATCTCGGCCTTTGTCCCCGACCGCGAAAAAGCGATCGTGCTCTGCAACCCGCCCTACGGTGAGCGCCTGCTTGAAATAAAGGCCGCCGAAGAACTCTACCGGCGGATGGGTCAGGTATTTGTGCCCAAAGCCGGATATAGCTACTACATCATCAGCCCGCACGAGCAGTTCGAGTCGCTCTTCGGCCGAAAAGCCACAAAGCGCCGCAAACTCTATAACGGGATGATCAAGTGTCAGTTGTTTATGTACTTTTGACCTACTCCAGCATATTGTTTTCAGCCATTGAGAAAACATCGCCTTCGGCTACAATCAGGTGATCCATAAGCTCGATACCCACCCGGTTTAGCTCATTATAAAGGCATTTCGTGGTGTAAAGGTCTTCCCTTGACGGGTTGCAAAGCCCGCCAGGATGATTGTGGGCCAGCAGAACTTTGGCCGCGTCGCAGAGCAGTGCCAGCCGGATAACGGTCGCGGGCAGAACTTCCACCCTTTTGTGGCTGCCTTCGATGATCCGCTCGCTGTAAAGAATTTTGCCGCCGCTGCTCAAACAAACCATCTGTACGCACTCTCGGTTTTCGCCCAAAAACTTGTGCCTGACGGCGTCCTTTGCCCCGGCGACGGTCTTAATTGCCTTGCCGCCCGCGCCCGGGCCGGTGCTCTCGATATAAAGCCGGACCAAGTCGCCGCAAAGCCGGATGTGTGTGGCCGACTCAACCCCGACCCCCGGCACCCGCTTGAGGAGTTCGACCGGCGCGTCCAGCACCGCGGCCAGTGAGCCGAACCGCTCAATTAACCGATGGGCGATTTCGTTGGTATCGCCCCGCGGGATGGTGTAAAAGAGCAGCATTTCCAGCACTTTGTGAGGCGGGAAATGCCCGAGCCCGAGCTTTTGGAACTCTTCTTTTACCCGGCGGCGGTGGCCGCTGTGCACACTCTTTTCGCTCACTCAAATCCCCTCCCCTCTGTTCTGCATACATCATCGTCGAAAGGTGCCCGACCTTGAAAAGTTTTGTGATCGGAAAAAACGACGCTGGCCAGCGCCTGGATAAGTTCTTGCGAAAGGCCGTTCCCGGCCTGCCCGTTTCCCTGCTCTATAAAGCAATCCGCCAAAAGGATATCAAAATCAATAAAGGGCGATGCCACCCGGGCGACCAGCTAAGCGAAGGCGATACTTTGACCGTCTACCTGCCGGATGATCTTTTCACGGCCAAACCATACCCGTTTTTAAATGCGGGCGCCGAGCTTGCGGTTGTGTATGAGGACGCACACATCCTTATTTGCAATAAGCCGCAAGGGCTTCTGGTGCATCAGGGGGACGGCCACAGTCCGGACACGCTTATTCTGCGGATACAGCGCTACTTATACCAAAAAGGCGAGTGGGACCCGGCGCTTGAGCACAGCTTTTCGCCCGCCCTCTGTCACCGGATTGACCGGAATACATCCGGGATTGTGATCGCCGCCAAAACGTTCGAAGCGCTCAAGATACTCACCGAAAAAATCAGAGAGCGGCAGGTCACCAAGCTCTACCTGGCCATCCTGCACGGCATACCCCAAAAGAAGTCGGGCACCCTGAAAGGCTACCTGCGCAAAAATGAGAATGCCGGCAAGGTTGAGGTTTCCAAAAATCCATTCCCCGGCGGGAAAACCGCGTTAACCAAATATCGGATAATTGAAAGCCGGGAGGGCAAGTCGCTGGTCGAGGCCGAACTGCTGACCGGGCGAACCCACCAGATACGCGCACAGTTCGCCGCAATCGGCCACCCGCTTTGGGGGGACGCAAAGTACGGCAGCAGCCGCGAGAACAAACAGCTCGACAACCGTCAGGCGCTATGCGCCTACAAAGTGGTCTTCAGTTTTACCGGTCCGGCCGGGCCGCTTGATTATCTGTGCGGGCGGTCGTTCGAGATTCCCCCGCCATTTGGGTGGCAGCAGTCGGATTAGCAGCCCCCTTATTGTATCGAACTTTTTAGCAGGACGCAAGTATATAAGCATTTAATCAAAGGAGGTAATTGAGTTGAAGTGGGGAATCATAGCCGCCCTGGACGCGGAATTGGCGCTGATCTTGGAAGCAATGGAAATCAAGCGGGAAGAGGTCGTGTACGGGGTTCAGTTTTTCGACGGCCTGATAGATGGCAAAGAGGTGACCACAGTAACCTGCAGTATCGGGACCATCAACGCAGCGGCCTGTGCGACTGTGCTGATACGGGAGTTTAAAGTGTCGGCCATACTCAATACCGGGGCCGCCGGCTCAACCACCAGCGAAATGAACCTTTTAGATGTCGTGCTGAGCAGCGAGGTGCTTTTTCACGACGCCGATGTCCGGTTTATGCGCGATTATCACCCTTATCAAGAAAGCTTCCTGGCCGATCGCTCACTGATTGCCCTGGCTGAAAAGTGTATTTCCGAGATGGAAGACCGCGGCTTTAACTACCGGGTCGGGCGGATTGCCACCGGTGATGTTTTTGTCGACGACCTGGCTGTCAAGCGGGATATCATCGCGCGGGTCAATCCGCTATGTGTTGAGATGGAGGGCGCGGCCATCGGCCAAATCGCGTATATGAGTGACACGCCGTTTCTGATCATTCGCAGCCTGTCGGATGATTCGGGCGAGGATGCGCAAGGGTCGTTTGAAAACCTGTTAGAGCGCGCGGCAAAACACTCAGCCGCCATTGTGCTCAAGATGATCGCGGCAAAACTCGAATAGGCCGCTATGCCTACATAAAGAAAAGAAGCCCCCGGTCAGAAGGCTTCTTTTCTTAATTTCACACTACTCTTGCTCTTCTTTTTGTTTTGCGAAACAGTCGCTGCAATAGACCGGGCGGTCTTCCCGCGGCCGGAAAGGAACTTTCGCGGGGCTTCCACATTCAGCGCAGGTCGCGGTAAACATTTCGCGATCGCCTCTGGCACTGCTCTTGCGCTGATCCCGGCAGTTTTTGCAGCGTTGGGGCTCGTTCACGAAGCCTCGTTCGGCGTAGAACTCCTGCTCACCGACGGTGAACATGAATTCACTTCCACATTCTTTACAGTTTAGAGCTTTTTCTGTGTACATTCCTTAACCTCGCTTACCGTTTCAGTTTTACCCATGGACTGCAAAAATGACCATGCTCCGCTTGCCTGGGGCACCCGATTTTTTTGCCAAGGGCATTGCGTGTGTTTTAAAACCCATTGTCACGCCATCGCGGCACATCTTCACTTGTTCTTTCACACAAAAATGCCGGTTAATACAATTGTGGCGACGGAAACTGAGAGGGCGCTCCCCACCGGTATTAAAAAGCATTGCCTGCGTTTTTCGCGCGAAATGCCAAACAGATTTGCACCACACCGACACAACAAGCGGATTCACAACACATTCTTATTGACAGCCGTCCGGCTGGTAAACTAAGTAAAACCGATTCAATATCGCGAAAACCGGTGCGACCCTATTACGAGCGTCTCGTTTTCTATCAATCAAAAAGGGGATAAAAGATAAAATTTAGCAAAATATGCATAAATTTCTCCTTGTTTGACAGTCTACCCTAAAGTCGAGGGAATGTCAAGCAATTTTTGTGTAATTGGGCGTGTTTTTCGATCGTGTTTCCAAAGATTTATCTCGATTGCCAAAAACGGAAAAGGTGGCCGGATATCACGGCCGGTTTGATTTGATGCGGGGGTTACCGGTCGGATAAAACCAGCTCTAAAACACACTCAACATGGGCGGTGCGGGGAAAGAGGTCGACCACTCGGCCCTTAGTCGCTTTGTAGCCTTTTTGCGCCAGCTGCGCGGCGTCCCGGGCCAAAGTTGCGCTGTTACAGCTGATGTAAACAATCCTCGGCGGCAAGATCGCGATGATCTGTTCAATGGTCTCGGCGTCCAGCCCTTTGCGCGGCGGGTCGATCAGGGCGATATCCGGACGCACACCCCACTTGCGCAGCTGGCCGGCAGCCTGTGCGGCGGCCGCGGTCAGAAACCTTGCGTTGTCTATCCCATTTACCCTGGCGTTCTCCTCCGCGTCCAACACCGCCTCCGGGAATATCTCAACGCCGATTACGCTTTTCACTTTCGAAGCCATCGAGAGCCCGATTGCTCCCGCCCCGCAGTAAAGATCAAGCAGGGTCTCCCGCCCGTTGGGTGCGGCATATTCGAGCACAGTCCCGTAAAGCAGTTCGGCGGCCTGGCGGTTGACTTGATAAAAGCTTTGGGGCGAAAGCCGGATTTTCAGCCCGCACAAAGTATCTTCAATCGCCGGCGGGCCGAAAAGGTGCCGGGTCTTTTTGCCGAAGATGGCGTTGGTGCGCTCGCGGTTTATATTGATGTGAAAAGACAGCGGCCCGGGACAGAGCGGTTTGAGCCGCTTGACCAGCGTGTCGGCCAACGGAAAATCCCGGCCGTTTAACACCAGACAGACCAGCGTTTGGCTGCTGGACTCGGCGCAGCGGATGCAGATTTGGCGCAGCAGCCCGCTGTGACTGCCCTCATCATAAGCGGGGATGCTGTGCTCTTCACAAAAAGCGGTAATCTCGCGGGTGAGGTCGGCGAAGAAAGCCGGTTGGAGGCGGCAGTCCTCGACCGGGATCAAGGTGTGTGAGCGGGGTGCGAAGAATCCGGCCCTGATTTTGTCGTTCACCAGACGTACCGGATATTGGGCTTTGTTGCGGTAGCGGCCTTGTATTGGGGAGGATGTGATTGAATCCCACCGCGGAGTTAATTTTCCGATTCTGGCCAGGTTTTCGTGTACCCAGTTTTCCTTTGCGGCCAATTCGGCCCGGTAGCTTAAGTGGCGCAGGGTACAGCCACCACAACGGGGGTAAGCCGGGCAATCATTTTGGACTCTGTCCGGCGACGGTTTGATTATGCTTTCTAATCTGGCGTAGGCGTAGTTGGGGTGGGTTTTTAGGATCTTTGCTTCCACCTCGTCGCCGGGGGCGGTGTTTGGGATAAAGATGGCCATGCCGTTGTGGCGGGCGATCCCGTTTCCCTCGTGGGACAGGGCGGTTATGGTTAAGTTCAGCTGCTCATTTTTTTGCATCTTAGTTCTCCTTGGTACATTGTGGTTGGTTTGATTATATCTTTTTGTTGGGGTGGTGTCCAGCGGGCGGGCCGGATATTGGTCTTGTGTACACCTAGATTAGACTTTGAAAGGGTTATTGATATTTGCGATCGGTTACAATCTATATTATAATAACACGGTACACAATTTGAGAGGGGTGATGTTTTGGGCGGTGTAGCTGTCATTTATAAATCCAAGTACGGGAGCACCAGGCGGTATGCCGAGTGGATTGGTTCGGCGCTGGGCGCTTCTGTTTTGGAGGCCGGCGCGGTCAAGCCGGATTCGCTTATGGGTTACGATCTGGTTATTTACGGCGGCGGGCTGTATGCGGGCGGGATCAATGGGGTTGATCTGGTAACAAAAAAACCTTGTAAGGCACTGGTGGTTTTTACGGTTGGATTGGCCGACCCCAGCGAAACCGATTACACCGGCGTTCTTGACCAGAACTTTAAGGGCGGCCTTCGGTCTGCTGTAAAGGTTTTTCACTTGCGGGGCGGGATCGACTTTGGCAAACTTGGGCTGGTGCATAAAGGGATAATGGCCATGGTCCGCAAGTCGATAGCTAAGAAAAATCCGGCACAGATGTCCGGCGAAGAGAAAGCGATCGCGCTGATAAACGGCGAAAACGCCGATTTCACCGACCGCGCAGCGATCGAGCCGATTGTCGCGTATGTCAAAGAAATTCTTTAATGCAAGAAAGGGCTATACATCTTGCGAAATGCGCGGGGATCGGTTAGAATAATTGGGTGAACACTATTCGACATGAAGGGGATGGGTAAAGTGGCGGCATACGGTCAAATGAGCAGGACACAGCTGGAAAGCGAGCTGGCGGCACTCAAAAAAGAGTACGAGGGTTACAAAGCCAAAGGCTTAAAGCTGGATTTGAGCCGGGGCAAGCCTGAGCGGATTCAGGTTGAACTTTCGCTGCCCATGCTTGACCTCTTGGGTTCGGGCGACAGCTTATCCGCTGAGGATGGGACAGACCTTTGCAACTACGGTGTTTTGGACGGAATCCCCGAAGCCAAGCGGCTGATGGCCGAGATGCTGGGCGTTTCGGCCGGACAGGTGTTTATCGGCGGGAACTCCAGCCTCAACTTGATGCACGATTGTATGGGCATTGGTTTTGTACACGGCTACCCCGGCGGGAGCGGCGGCTGGCACAAAGAGCCGGGCGTCAAGTTCCTCTGCCCCTCGCCCGGATATGACCGCCACTTTGCGGTGGCCGCAAACTTTGGCTTTGAGCTGGTCAGCCTGCCCATGACCGAAGAGGGCCCGGATATGGACGAGGTCGAGCGCCTGATTGCCGACCCCGCCGTTAAGGGTATCTGGTGTGTGCCCAAATACCAAAATCCGCTGGGAATCACATTCTCGGATGAGGTTGTCAAGCGGTTTGCCGCCCTCAGTCCCGCGGCCGGCGATTTTCGCATCTTCTGGGACAACGCCTACGCCGTCCACGACCTTTACCCCGGCCAGGGGGATGTCCTCTTAAACCTGATGGATGCGCTCACAAAGACCGGGAAGCAAGACATGGCCCTTATGTTTACCTCCACATCCAAGATCACATTCCCGGGCGCGGGGATTTCAGCCATCGGCGCGTCCCAAAACAACATCGCCTGGATTAAAAAGCAGATGGGTCAACAGACCATCGGCTACGACAAACTCAATCAACTTCGGCATGTCAGGTTCTTGCCTGATATGAAAGCGGTGAACGCCCTGATGGTCAAGCACGCCGACTTTTTGCGGCCCAAGTTTGAGGCGGTGCAAGAGGCGCTGGATACCGGCCTGACCGATTCCGGCGTGGCCTGCTGGACCAAGCCCAGAGGCGGCTATTTCATCTCGCTGGATCTGCTGGATGGCTGCGCAAAGCGCACGGTAACACTCTGCAAAGAAGCCGGGGTTGTGATGACCGACGCCGGCGCGCCGTTTCCCCACGGCAAAGACCCGGACGACAAAAACATCCGTATCGCGCCCAGCTTTGCCCGTATCCCCGAAGCGAAAGAGGCCGCGACCCTGCTCTGTATCTGTGCCAAAATCGCCTGCGCCGAAAAGCTGTTGGCCGATTAGAACCTGAAAAAAGTAGAACGCTGGCAAACGCGGAAAGTTCCCGTTACTGTCAGCGTTTTACTATTTATTGGCAATTTCATAACATAAGGTATAAAACTCAAAAGAAATTACGAAAACTGTGGAATATCCTGTTGAAAATAGTTGAAAGATATGCTATTATAGTAGCTGGAAAATAGGAATAGCAGAATGTTTCCATTCGCATCTCTTACTTCTATTTTCTAATTTCCAGCTACTATACGGGGGTTATGTTATGAAGCGCCGACTTTATTCGAACATGCGGCGGATGACCGCGCTGTTTAGCGTAGCGATTCTCTGCGTGACCCTTTCCGCGCTCACTTTGCGCCTGACCGTGTTGGGTGACTTGGCCGGTGGATTGCCCGGCGGGGCATCGATTGAGCGGGTGGAGTCCGACCTGCTCGATTACACCATTGCAAGGCGGGTCACATTCCGCACCGCAACCGCAAGAGGGGATATGCGGATCGAAAATTTAAGCGACACATTTTACATGAGTGTGAGCATCATCCTGCCCGATACCGAGCAAGAAGTCTTTTACTCCGGGCTGATTGAGCCGGGCCAATCGCTGCCCGAACGCGCGCTGCATGTACAGCTGCCCACCGGCACCCACGAGAGCGTCGCGCGGATCACCGCTTATGACCCGAACACGCTGCAGCCCCGCGGAAGCCACGACCGCGAGATCACGCTCTACATAGGTTAGACGAAAGTGTAATAACATAGGAGGACGAAAGCCGGAGTGGCCTCTCCCGCTTTCGTCTTTTCAATTATAATCGTGACAAGCTTGAAAAGCGGGGCAGGCTTCGCGCGGATGTTTTATGTCCGGCGTTGAGGAAAAAGACGATGCCGGGCGCGAAACAGGCCGCAAAGACGCTCTGGTTGCGGAGGGGGAAAACAAAAACTTACCGCCGGCTTTTAATCGGAGTTTCGTATAAACTCGTTGACTATAAAGGATGTGTTTGAATGCAGATAAAATCGATCACTCTCCCCCGCACAGCCATTCTGGCCCCGATGGCCGGGGTGGCGGACAGGGCCTTTCGTGAGATTTGCGTATCCCAGGGCGCGGCCTACGTCGTCGGTGAGATGGCCAGTTCCAAGGGGATGGAGATGGGCAGCCACAAATCGGCCGAACTGCTGTATGTGTCCGACACCGAGCGGCCTGCCGGTGTTCAGCTTTTCGGAAGCGAACCGGCATCCATGGCCGCTGCCGCCAAGATAGCCGAGAGATATAGCCCGGACGTCATCGACATCAACATGGGCTGTCCGGCCCCCAAAGTGACCGGTACAGGCAGCGGCAGCGCGTTAATGAAAACCCCAAAGCTGGCCGGCGAGATTATCCGGGCGGTGCGGGCGGCCACCACACTGCCCATGACGGTAAAAATCCGCACAGGCTGGGACGAAAACGCCCTGAACGCGGTCGAGTTCGCGCTGATGGCACAGGCGGCGGGTGCGGACGCGTTGACCATACACGGGCGAACCCGCAGGCAGATGTACGGCCCGCCGGTCAACTATCAGATGATTGCCGCTGTCAAAAAAGCGCTGACCATTCCGGTAATCGGGAACGGGGATGTTGCCGACATCGAAACCGCCGAGCGGATGTACGACACCGGCGTTGACCTGATTATGGCCGGCCGGGGTGCGCGGGGTGCGCCCTGGCTCTTTCGAATCCTCAAAGCGTACTTCGAGCGGGGAGAAAGGCTCCCCGAGCCGGATATCGAAGAAAAGATATCAATCATGCTGGAACACATCCGCCTGGCCTGTCAGTACAAAGGGGAAAACGTCGGGATTCGCGAGGCGCGCAAACATGTGGCCTGGTACTGTAAAGGCTGGCAGGGCGCTTCGACTCTCCGCCAAAGGGCGGGCAGCCTGAACCGGTATGAAGAGCTTGAGGTGCTGGCCAAAGAGATATTGGAAAATCAGGTGCGGGGGGGCGGTTAAACCCCTGCGCAACATTGACAAAACGCTCTGTATTGCGGTACAATGAGGTTGGAAAAACGTGTCCGATTTTCTATTTTTAAGCAGCTTTGAGGTGGTCACCGTGAAGCGTAAGAACTATCTGGCTTTTGCGCTTGCGCTCATTTTGGCGCTGGGGCTGGTCGGCTGCGGCCTTGGCGGCGGAGATGAGGACGATCTGCCCGAAGTTGAAGAAGTTCTGGCTGACCCTGAATATCCGGTGAGCGCGGGGGGGGCGACCATCTACTTCCGGCCGGCGCGGGTGATCTCGCTGGCCCCCTCATTGACTGAAAAAATCTATGACCTCGGCCACCACACCCGGCTGGTCGGCATCTCCGATCATCAGGGCAGCTTCCCGCCGTCGATTGCGCATATCCCGTCTTTTGGGATCGCGACCATGCCCGATATTGACGGGATCTTAGCGGTCAACCCGCATCTGGTCTTTTCGGTTTCCGAACTGCCGGCTGATGCCATGAGTGCGCTGGCCGCCCGGGATATCCCGCTGGTCATACTGCCCTCATACGCGCACAGCCTGGCTGAACTTGAGGCGATTTATCTGGATATTTCCACCATATTGGATGGCCGGACAACCGGGCAGATCAGAGGAGATCGGTTTGTGGAAAGCTTTCGTGAGCGGCTCGACGCGCTGACTGCCCAAACGATCGGGCAGCACCGGATGACCGCCGTTTATCTGCGCACTCTCGATTTTACCATGGCCACCGGCGATACGCTGGAAGGGGAACTTCTGGAGCGGCTGGGCTTTGAGAACATCGCCGCAGACCAGACCGGCTGGGTCTTCGACCCTGAACATGCGGCGGGTGAATCCCGCGAGCGCTTTTCCGGCCTTGAGGTCATCTTTTTGGATGAGAATTATATAAGCACACAGGCGCTAAGCCAAAGCGATTTCTGGCAGGGGCTGGGCGCAGTGACAAACGGGCAGACCGTAAACATCGACAGCCAGATCTTCGAGCGCCAAAGCCTGCGGATATTTGACCAGCTCGAAATTATGGCCGGTGTTTTGCAGGGGGTTATACCGGAAGCGGACGATAACAACGACGAGGAATAGAGGTAGAATAGATGGAAGAATACAAGGATAAGGCCGCGTTGTCCGAGGCTATCCGCAAGGCGGCTGAGCAGTTCATCAGCGAATTTAATGATGTTGACGAAAGCGGGAAAGATGTCCGCCTTGATGAAGTTGACCGCACACCCGAAGAGATGATCGCCTATCAGCTGGGGTGGATGGAGCTGATACGCGGCTGGGACGCGGACGAGCTGGCCGGTAAGGAAGTGGTCACCCCCGCCCCCGGTTACAAATGGAATCAGATGGGCGCGCTTTATCAGGGGTTTTACGGCCGATGTAAAGGCAAAACCCTTGACGAGTTGACCGAAGCGTTTAATATGTCGGTTGAATCGCTCATCGGCTGGCTTTCCGGCTTCAGCGAGGAGGAATTGTTTTCGCCCGGCGGCAGAAAATGGGCATCCTCCACCCCGTCCAACTGGCCGATCTGGAAGTGGGTACACATCAACACGGTCGCGCCGTTTAAGTCGTTTCGCAGCAAAATCCGCAAGTGGAAAAAACTAAGGGCGTCTGCTTGACGCCAACAATAAAACCAAAAGGGGACGCACACGTATGAAATGGATGGGTCTAAACGAGTTAAGGGAGCGGTTTCTCACTTTCTTTGAGGGGAAAGGGCACTTGCGCCAGCCCTCATACCCGCTGGTGCCGCTGGGTGACGCTAGCCTGCTTTTGATAAACTCAGGTATGGCGCCGCTCAAAAATTACTTTATGGGCATCGAGACCCCGCCGCGCGCCCGAATGACCACCTGTCAGAAGTGCATCCGCACCCCGGATATCGAGCGGGTGGGTAAAACCAGCCGTCATGGCACATATTTTGAGATGCTTGGGAACTTCTCGTTTGGCGACTACTTCAAGAGCGAGGCGACTGCATGGGCCTGGGAATTCATCACAAAAGAAATGAATATGCCGGTTGATCGGCTTTGGATATCCATCTATCTGGATGACGACCAGGCGTTTGATATCTGGACCAAAGAAATCGGGGTATCGCCGGACCGGATTGTGCGTATGGGGAAAGAAGACAACTTCTG
Organism: Oscillospiraceae bacterium; assembly: GCA_009784625.1. Taxonomy (GTDB): domain Bacteria; phylum Bacillota; class Clostridia; order Oscillospirales; family Ruminococcaceae; genus WRAV01. The sequence continues at coordinate 43,771 of WRBI01000002.1, forward strand.
GGAGATCGGCACCGGCCCCTGCGGCCCTTGCTCTGAAATTTATTTTGACCGGGGGCGTGAAAAAGGCTGTGACCGCCCGGACTGCGCGGTCGGCTGTGACTGCGACCGCTTTGTCGAGTTTTGGAATCTTGTCTTTACCCAGTTTGATTCGGACGGGAACGGGCACTACACCCCGCTGGCCAAGCCAAACATCGACACCGGGATGGGCCTTGAGCGTCTGGCCTGCATCATGCAAGGGGTGGACAACCTCTTTGAGACCGACACGATTCAGAATATTATGACCGAAATAGCGGATATGGCCGGGGTCAGGTACGGCGAAAGTGAAAAGACCGACGTTGCCCTGCGGGTCATCACCGACCACATCCGCTCGACTGTCTTTCTGGTCGGGGACGGCGTTGTGCCACAAAATGAGGGCAGAGGCTACGTTTTGCGCCGCCTGCTTCGACGGGCCGCCCGCTTTGGCCGCCTGCTCGGGATAAACGGGCCTTTCCTCTACAAAGTCGCTGAGCGGGTGATGAAAGAAAACGAAAGCGCTTATCCGGCTCTGCTTGAAAACGCCGGCTACATCCAAAAGGTGATTCAGATTGAGGAAGAGCGGTTCCTCAAGACCATTGTACAGGGGATGGATATCCTTGCCGAGATGATCGAAAAGGCCGGAAAAGGCGGGAGATTGCCGGGTGAGGCCATCTTTAAACTCTACGACACATTCGGCTTCCCGCTTGATTTGACCCGCGAAATCGCCGAAGAGCGCGGGGTCGAAATTGACGAAGCCGGTTTCCAGGCACAGATGAAAGAGCAGCGGGAACGCGCCCGCAAAGCCCGGCTCGAACAGGGCGGGGTCGGCTGGGAAGAGGACGTGCTGGCCGGGGAAGATTTTGAACAGACTTTTGTCGGCTACGAGCTGCTCAGCATCGGCACACAGCTGATGCGCATTGTAAAAGGCGGGCAGCTGGTGGATGGCCTTGCCGAGGGCGACGAAGCCGCGCTTTTGCTTGAGGCCACCCCCTTTTACGCCGAAAGCGGCGGCCAGGTCGGGGACACCGGCTTTGTAAAATCCCAAAACGGCGCGTTTCGGGTGCTGGACACCAAGAAGTCGCCGACCGGGCACACCATGCTGATCGGCAAGGTCAGCAGCGGCGTGTTCAAAAAAGGGGATACGGTGACCGGCGAGGTCGACAAACACCGCCGCAAAGCCATCATGCGCAACCACACTGCCGCCCACCTATTACAGGCCGCCCTGCGCGAAGTGTTGGGCGATCACGTTCATCAAGCCGGACAGATGGTGGATGAGCATGTCTGCCGCTTTGATTTCAGCCATTTTGCCGGGATGACCGGCGAAGAGCTGCGGGTTGTCGAAGAAAAAGTCAACCGCCTTGCCCTTTCCGCGCTGCCGGTCGGGGTAAGCGAGATGAATATGGAGCAGGCAAAAGCCGAGGGCGCGCTCGCCCTGTTCGGGGACAAGTACTCCGAAATTGTGCGGGTGGTGAATATATCCGGCAAGAGTGTTGAGCTTTGCGGCGGGTCGCACATAGGGAACACTGCCGAGCTTGGGCTGTTTAAAATCCTGCATGAATCCTCCGTTGCCGCGGGTGTCCGCCGGATCGAGGCGGTGACCGGACGCGGGGTACTCCGCTACTTTGAAGAGCGGGAAGCGCTGCTTCAAAAATCCTGTGAGGCGCTCAAACTCGCGGCGCCGGCCGAACTGCCTGCCAAAGTCGAAGCGCTGAGCGCGCAGGTAAAGTCCCTGCAAAAGAAGAGCGACGAGCTGGCCCAAAAGATGGCGATGAGCCAGGCGGATGCACTGACCGCCAAAATGAAGCAAGTTGGGCCGGTACGGGTACTGGCCACCACGATGGCGCTGGACGGGGTTCCCGCCCTCAAGGCCACAGCCGACAGTTTAAAAGAAAAACATCCGGACATCGTGGGTGTAATCGCGATGGATGACGGCGGAAAAAGCGACAAGGTCAGCCTGATCGCGTTCGCGGGCAAAGACGCGCTGGCCGCCGGGGTACACGCCGGAAAGCTGATTCAGTCGGTAGCCGGACAGGCAGGCGGCAGCGGCGGCGGCCGGCCTGACAATGCAATGGGCGGCGCACCCGCGAATAAAGAAAAAATTCGCACGGCACTGTCATTGGTCGACAAGTTTGTAGAGACACAGGTCGGTGTGACTGGGTAAAATGCCGAGAAAGGTGATCGCAGATGAAGGTGTTCCTATTTGTGATACTCGCGGGGTTGGTTGTAAAGATGTTTATTTACGCCGACTACGCGATTGTGGGTATTGTTACTTTCTTTTTACTCAGCGAGCGCGCCGGGATACACACTGCCATTGCCCTTTTGATTACCATCGCAGCACTTGGGGTTGTCTTCTTTTTAAATCAGCTTACAGTGAAGAATATCTATGTCTTTAAAATACTCGGATCGCTCTTTTCGGGGTGGGTTGTTGGCGCTATGTTAGGCAGTGGATTTACTGACGAGGCTGGTAATCCCGACAGAATATGGATCGCTGTGATTACGATTATCGCCACCGGGGTAATCCTTCTAATCCGGGCCCGCTACACCGGCCTTGTTCGCAGACAAAAGGTTCTGCCCGAAGAAGAATACAGTATGTAAAGGAGAAAGCCAATGGACGACTGCATCTTCTGTAAAATCGCGAGCGGCGAAATTCCAAGTAACAAAGCGTATGAAGACGACAAGGTTCTTGTATTCCACGACATTGCGCCGGCCGCGCCCACTCACCTGCTGGCAATCCCCAAGGCACACATCCAAAGCGCGGAGGAAGTGGATGAGCGCAACGCCGAACTGATCGGTCACCTGTTCGCGGTGATGGCCAAGCTCAGCAAAGACCTGAAGCTGGACAGCGGGTTTCGGATTGTGACCAACATCGGCCAAGACGGCGGGCAAACGGTAGGCCATTTGCACTTTCACCTTTTGGCCGGCCGCCAGCTGGCCTGGCCGCCGGGGTAAAATCAATTAACAATGTACAATTGACAATTGACAATGAATGTGTCCGCTACGCGGATTTATCTAAACAATACCGCGTAGCGGTACCATTATTGTCAATTGCACATTGAATAAAAGGGGGCTAATTCATGGGAAACGACAAAACTTATACGCTCAATGTGGCGGGGCTGACCCGGGAGCTGAACATCTGCCCGGTCAACGAAAAGCTGGATATCGCGGCCTTTATCATGTTCTCAGACGTTGAGCTGACCGTTGCCTGCGCGCAGGAGCTTTTGAAGATCGCGCCCGCCCACGACGTCATCATCACGGCCGAGTCAAAGGGAATCCCGCTGGCTTATGAGATGTCCCGCCAGTCCGGGCAGAAGTATCTGCTGGCCCGTAAAAGCAAAAAACTCTATATGAAAGACGTGATCGAGGTGACTGTTCAGTCGATCACAACCACCAGCCTGCAAAAGCTGTATATGGACGCGGCGGATATAAACTACCTCAAAGGCAGGCGGATACTGCTGGTGGATGATGTAATCAGCACAGGCGAGAGCATTCGCGCTCTTGAGCAGCTGGTCGAACAGGCGGGGGGCGAAATCGCGGGTAAGGTGGCCGTTCTGGCCGAGGGCGACGCCGCCGATCGCGAAGACATCGTCTTTTTAGCGCCACTGCCGCTCTTTTTCAAGTAACCTGACACAACACAGACTCCGACAAAAGGAGGAAACTGCCATGAAACGCCCACTGTTTGCCGTTGGCGCCAGTTATGCCATAGCGATGTGGGCTTCTTTCTTTTTGGATTTTGGCCTCATTCTTTCGGCGATTGGGGTTACCGGCGCACTGCTGATGATCATCTTCCGCAGGGAGAATCGTGCGGCACCGATCATCCTGCTCAGCGCGGCGGTGGCTTTTGCCGCTTTTGGCATTTATGAAGCCAGGGCAATCAGCCCGCTCAAAGCCGCTTATGGCCGGGAAGTCGTCGCGCAGGGGATTATTCTGTCGGTGGATGACCGCCGCGCGCCCGCCTTTGCGCTGACCGTTCGCGCCACTTTCCCTGAAGAGGATTTGCCGGACACCATCCTGCGAATACGGGGCTGGGGCGGAATCTACTACCAGCCTGGGGACGGAATCCGCACGAGTGTTATCCTTGAGGAGTTGCTGGGCGCACAGGTTCATTACAACGCGCGGGGCGTCTTTGTCGGCGGGCGGATGGTCGACCCTGCGGCCGAGCCGTACACCGGCTTTACGCTGGCTGAACAGTTCGAGCGGTTTTTCCTCAGGCAGCGAACGCGGGCAACCGATAACATTGCGGCCAATATCTCATCCGACAGCGCGGCGATGGTCTCGGGCGTCACGCTGGGCGAGACCGGCGGTTTAGACCCCGCGCTGGGCGCCGCACTCAGCCGGTCGGGTGTGATACATATTGTGGTTGTCTCGGGGATGCACCTGTCTATTCTGGTCGGACTGCTGACGGACGGGCTGGGCAAGCTGGGTGTCCGGCGGGTTTACCGCTCGCTGGCCGGGATGGCCGGTGCGCTGGCTTTCTCGTTTCTGGTGGGATTTTCGCCCTCTATCGCGCGGGCGACTGTGATGATGGCTGTTTATCTGCTGGCCGGGCTTTTTTCCCGCCGGAGCGATCCGATCAACTCATTGGGGCTGGCCTTGCTGATCATCTCGATCACCGCCCCCCACTGGCTGCTCAGCCGGGGGTTATGGCTGAGCTTTGCGGCCACCGCCGGGATTATCCTGTACGCAAACCCGATCGCCGACTGGTTTAAATCCCGCTACAACTGGGGGCGGCTGCCTGAGCGGGCGGCCTCCAACCTCTTAGTTGGCGCGGCTTCCACCACCATCGCGGCGTATGCGTTTACCCTGCCCATCATGGTTTTGACCATGGGCTGGGTTTCGCTGGTCAGCCCGGTAGTCAACCTTTTGGTTGCCCCGCTGGTTATTCCCACCCTGTTATTTGGGGTGCTCAGCGCGTTTTTTACCGGCGGGTGGATCGCCCCGCTGGCTTGGGCTGCCGACCGCTCCGCCGGGCTGATCGCCGAGATCGCCCTGCTCGCGTCCTCCCTGTCGCTGGCGACATTCGCACTGGGTGAATTTTGGAAGTTGATCTGGATTCTGCTGGCCTGCGGGATTGTTACCTATCTGGTCTATACAAAAGCGGCAAAGCCCTTTTGGAAGTATGCGGCCGCCCTGCTTGCGCTGGCTTTTGCGGTGGGCAGCTTTACACTGGATATCGCAAGCCGCGACAAAGTTGAGCTGGCGGCCATTGAGGGCGTGTCCCCCATCCTGTTAACCCGGCAGGGCGGCGCGGTTCTGGTCGGCACCCCACAGCTGCACGAGTTTGCGCGGATCTCGCGATATCTCGACTACCGCGGGGTAAACCGGCTGGACTTGATTGTCGCTTACGATGCGGGGAATCAGATCACTTCCGCGCTGATTCGCTTGGCCGAAGAATACGGCGCGCCGCTGATTATCGGCCCGGACGATGACTTTATACTTGGGCAGATGGCGCTGGCCTTGCCCGGGCGCGAGATTTTGTCGGCCGGCCACGCGACGATTGATGTTCTCGGCGGGGTGACGATCCGCCCACATATAGACAGCGGGCAGATGCAAATCGATGTCGGCGGCGTTGTTATCTCCAAAACCGGGCAAGAATATGATATAATGGATATGATCACCCCGTCTCATGTCTACGTATTTGCGGATGGCGTGATGGTTTGGACAAGCCGCGCACCCCCTATATTTGAACCGCTGGGCGCGCTGATTTTCGGCGAGCGGCGGCTGGTGCTGAGTTTATAGCAAGGAGCGAGAACGTGCGTTACACCGACGAGCAAAGCTTTCACAAAGCGGTCAAGGAAGGCGGGGGTCACCCTGTCTGTTTGCTGTACGGAAGTGAAGCTTACCTGATCGAAAAGTGGGCAAAAATCCTGATGGGCAAAGGCGAAGATTCAGTCTTCAACAGCCAGCGTCTGGACGGCCAGAACCCCGACATTAACGCACTTTCCGACGCGCTGGAGGCGATGCCGTTCTTTGCCGAAGAAAAACGGGTGCTGCTCGATGACCTGGACGCCTCTAAGCTGGCCGACGCGGATATGAAAGCTATAGCCGAAATTTTGGCCGACATCCCTCCCTCCAGCAAGCTGATCATCACGGCCAAGTCGGCGTCGTTCGGCGAGAGCGCGCCAGGCAAAAAGCTGATCAAGCTGGCCGAAGAACACGGCGCGGCCGCAAAGTTTACCATTCGCGGCCAGAGCGACCTTGTAAAATTTTTGCAGGCGGGCGCGAAAAAGCAGGGCTGTCAGCTTTCCGGTGACCTTGCTCGGTATCTGATCGAAATCTGCCCGGCCGACATGCTTCTGCTCGAAAACGAGCTGGGCAAAATTTGTGCCTACGCCGGGGAGGGCGAAATCTCCCGCGCCCACATTGACGGTGTGGTCATCCCAAAAACCGAGGCGCGCGCATTCGATTTACAGCGGCTGATCCTCGCCGGAAAGCCGGGCAAAGCGCTCGAGCTTCTGGGGAATTTGTTCTACCTGCGCGAAGACCCGATCGCCATCCTCGGTGCGCTTTCGATGAGTTTTTGCGACCTTTACCGCGCCCGCGCCGCCAAAGACGCGGGGCTGAGTGTGGCCGCCATGGCCAAGGAGTACGGCTACAAAAGCGACTACCGGGTCAAAAAAGCATTCGACAACGCGGGCAAGATCAGCGCCGCAAAAGCGAGAGACGCGGTCATCCTGCTTGAACAAAGCGACGCGGCCATGAAAAGCACCGGCGTCGACAATAAAATTTACCTCGAACAGCTGACGGTCAAGCTGATCTCCCTTTGCGGGGAGGGCAGCCGATGACTGAAAAGCCCACTCTCAACGCGCCGGTTATCGTTGAGGGCAAATACGACAAAATCAAGCTGGAATCACTGGTCGATGGGCTGATTATCCCCACCGACGGCTTTCGTGTCTTCAAAGATAAAAAGATGCGCGCGCTCATCCGAAAGCTGGCAGAAACCGGCCCGGTCGCCATCCTGACCGATTCGGACAAAGGCGGCTTTCTCATCCGCCGCCACTTAATCGGGATATTGCCGCCTGAAAAGATAGTCAATGTCTACATCCCCGATATGCCGGGCAAAGAAAAGCGCAAGCGCACGCCCTCAAAAGAGGGCAAACTGGGCGTGGAGGGGATCGAGTCCGTGCTGATTTTAAAAGCGTTGGAAGAAGCCGGCCTGCTCGGCGAAAACCCGGCCGGACAAACAGGCGCGATCACCAAAATGGATTTGTATGAAGCGGGACTGAGCGGCGGGACGGGCAGCCGCGCCCTGCGTGAAGCGCTGGCCGAAAGGCTGAACCTGCCCGCCCGAATTACCGCACCCGCTTTGCCTGCTCTGCTCAGCCGCCTGCTTACCCGCGAGGCGTTCTTCGCGCTCTGCGAAGAATTAAAGCAATTGTCAATGGACAATTGACAGTGGACAATTATGGAGTCGCTTCGCGACGTTATATTAAACTCATCGCGAAGCGATACATTCACTGTCAACTGTCCATTGTCAACTGTCAACTATAAAAGAGGGTGGTGACCGCTATCGCGAGCCTTTCGTTTATATATCTGGCGCTGCCCCTGGGAATGGCGGTCTATTTGCTTTGCCCCGCGCGCTGGCGGCCGGCGGCAGTCCTCAGTCTTTCGCTTTTTTACTTGATGATTACACATCCGCTCTTTTTGCTTTATATGGCCGGGGTGGCCGCGCTCGATTGGATCGCACTGCTCATCATGGGAAAATACGACGACAATCCGTTTATTCGTGGGTTATGTCTGGCCTTTTCGCTTTTTAAAAACTTGGGGTGTATTTTCCTTTTCGGCGGGGTACTGGCTGTGAATCAGACCAGTTTTACAACGATGCTCGGGCTATACGTGATTACATTGTCGGCTTTGAGCTGTGTGCTGGAAGTTTACCGGCGCACAATCCCCGACCCGGGCAGCCCGGTTCATTTTGCACTGTACTGCTTTTATTTTCCGCGTTTGGCGGCGGGGCCGCTGATCCCTTACCGGGATTTCGCCCGCCAGCTTGAATCGCCGGAAACAACTCCCGGCGACATTGGCGGTGGGCTGCTCAGCTTGATCGGGGGGGCGATCAAGCTTCGAATTTTGGGTGAGGGGCTGCTGATCCTCTACACGGATTTGCGCGGTGTATCGCCAAGTGACGAGTCGGTAATCGGGCTTTGGGTGATGGTGGCCGCCCTTGGGCTGAGCGTTTACTTTCACTTTTCCGGGGTAACCGACATGGCCCGCGGGGCCGGGCGGATGATGGGGATAACATTGCCCGAAAACTTTCGCCACCCATTTGAATCCACCAGCATCACCGACTTTTTCGGGCGCTTTAACGCATCCCTCACCGACTATGTCATCCACGTGTTCGGGCCGAGGTTCGCGGCACTTTCCAGGCCGTTGGCGGGCGCGTCCGGCCTGATGGTCATCGCGCTCGCCGGTGGGCTTTGGTTCGGTTTTTCGTTTGGCCGCATCGCGTGGGGGATTTTCTTAGGCCTCTTTCTGGTGATGGAGCGCTATCTTTACCCCGCGTTTGTGCGCGCGAGCCACAAGTTGTTGGCTTTGGTTTATACCCAAGTGATTGTGCTGGTCAGTTTTGTTCTCTTTGACGCGCGGGATTTTGACCAGCTGGCCGGCCTTGCGCGCGGGTTGTTCGGCATGGGCAATCTTCCTCTTGACAGCGAGCGGCTGATCTACCTGCTCTCGTCCAACCGGCTGTTGCTTGTGGCCGGCGTTTTGTTTGCGACAAGTACTGCCGGCCGGTTGTTTGCCCTTTTGCGGGAACGGTCACTTATCGGTTACCGGATAGCCGGCGGGCTTTCCGGCATTTTGCTGCTTATCCTGCTAACCGCTTTTGCGATCTGACGGGACTTGGAGGTGATTTTCCGTGAAGCGACGCGTCTGCGTCATGATGGCCGTAATCTTTATGCTGGTGCCCGCCATTGTTTTGGGGGTTGGCGAGCCGGGCGGGTATCTGCCGGCCGCGCCGATCTTAAGCGGTGAACTGTTGGGAGAAGTGGACGCGTACATCGCCGCGAACTTTCCGGGCAGGGAAACCCTGGCCGGTTGGAGCCTGGCCATTCGGGTGCTGGGCGGCCAGCGGGAATACAATCAAATTTTTATCTTTGGCGAAGAGCTCATCCCGGTACTCGACCCGCCGCTTGACTATCAGGTCCGGGACAATACCGCCGCCATCTTGCAGTTCGCCGACCGGGCGGGGGTGCCGGTCTACGCGATGATTATCCCAACTGTCAGTGCCATCCGGCGGCAGAGCCTGCCCCCTTTTGTGCTGGCGCAAAGCATCGACCAAAGTCAGTTTATCGATGATATTTACGCCGAGCTTTTGGGGGCTGTCACCACCATTGACGCCTACAACGCCCTTTACGGCGCGCGTGACCAGTATATTTTTTACCGGACAGAGAACAACCTGACCGCGCTGGGCGGGTTCCACCTTTACAGCGCGATGGGGGGCGGCCGGATGTTGGGCACCACCCAGCCCAGCCTGCAAAACTACGACATCTCTTTTGTTAAGTATGACTATCTGGGGGACCTTTACCGGCGCTCACCCTTTCAAAACGCGCGGGCGGATATCCTTTCGGTCTTTCGGTACCGGGCGGCCCCGCGGGAGTATACGGTAACCGTTCGGCGGGGCGGGGCGCTTAGAACCTACCATACCCTCTTTCCGCTTCATCTGCTCGATCTTTCCGGTGAGCGGGCGATGGATGTCTATCTCGGAGGGCTGGGCGCGGTTACAAATATCACAACCTCCGCGCCCTACTCAAACAGCCTGCTTGTGCTGGGAGATCACACCGCGCTGGCGTTCGTTCCGTTCTTGGCCAACCACTATACACAAATCACACTGGTAGACCTCTCCCAGACCGGCCGGGATGATCACCTGGTTATTCAAGAGTCAATCAGGCAGGGCGAGTTCGCCCAAGTTTTGTTCGCTTTCAGCATCGAAACTTATATGCATCGGCCTTACCCGGCCTGGTCTCATGGTCTCTTGCCCGAGTGGCGCGAATATGATTATGAACATGAAGAGTTTTGATATTTGGGCGGCCACTTGCAAAAGCTAGTGATATCGTGTAAAATATTGTGGTTGCGCAGGAGGGTCGCTGTATGCTCAAGGTAGAGTCGATCGGCAAGAGCTACGGGTCGGCCAAAATCCTGACCGATCTGAGTTTTGAAGTACAGCCCGGGCAGATTGCGGCCATTGTGGGAAAAAACGGCTGCGGAAAATCTACCCTGCTCTCCATCATCGCGGGGCTTCTGCGCCCGGACAGCGGCCGGGTGCTTTTGGGCGGTGAGGACCTTTCGGCCAAGCCCCGCCTGCGGGCTAAAGTTGGCTATGTCGCACAGGGGGATTGTCTGTTCGAAGAGCTCAGTGTGGGCGAGAACCTGCGCTTTTGGGCTTCGGCTTCCGGGCTGCCGGGCGGTGAGGCCGCCAATAATCCATTTGTCAAACTGCTTGAGCTGGGCGGCTTTTGGAAAAAGCGGGTGCGGGACCTAAGCGGCGGTATGCGCCGGCGTGTGGCCATCTGCGCCGCGCTGCTGAGTGACCCGGCCTACATCCTGCTGGATGAGCCGTTCTCGGGGCTTGATTTAATCTACCGCCAGGAGCTGACCGCCTTTCTGCTCGAAATGAAAGGAATGGGCAAGACACTGCTCTTCACCACTCACAGCCCGGAAGAGCTGACCGCGCTGAGTGATACCGCTTTGCTGCTATCCGGCGGGCAAATCACACACACCGAAGACACCCATAGGTTAAGCGATATCCACGCCGATTTGCAATCGGTGTTTCTATCATATTTGAAGGGAGAACATAACTAGAATGAGCGACCAAGAAAGAGAACAGGGCCTGCCCGCAGGCGAAGAGAACGAGGGCAAAATCCCGGAGCAGACCGAGTCCGGGGAACCCGGAGCCACACCACCGCCTGTGGATGAGGCTCAGCCGGCGGAGCAGGCAAGTGAGGCCGCTGAACAGACCACGCCGGAAGTTTTAGCGGCAGAGCAGACAGACGAACCTGCTGAACAACCGGCATCCACACCGCCGGAGAACGCACCGGCCGGGAATTCGCCGCCGCCTCAAAAGAGCAAAACGCCGATCATTATTGCGGCGGCCGCTGCCCTTATCGTGGTTGTGGTTGCGGTATTTATGTTCAGCGGTGACCGCACATCCCCGGGCGAGATCGGCGGGGTATCCCGCGCAGGCGACCCTGAACGTTACCTTGCGCTGGCCATGGAGCTTTCCGGCCTGGATGCACAGGGCAGTTACGCGCAGTCCATGCTCGAGTTCTCGCCCTTTGACCTTGATCGCTTCGGGGGCGGCCCTGTCGAGCACCGGTTCGCGCTGCGCATAGACGAGCTTTACGACGCGTGGGGCCCCAGCGAGCTTATGGGCGCGCACGGCGAGCTTCGCCTTGGCATTAATGAGGGTATGGGAAGCGCCCTGCTCGGACTGGACGTCGGAATGGGTGGCTTTGCGTTTAACAACAACCAGATTTACCTTTCGTCCGACCTGGTTGCGCTGAGCGTCCCCGACCTTTATACCCGCCACGAATTTGTTTCATTTAACCCGCAAACGGTTCTGCGCGACCTTGCCGGCTCTGAAATCGGCGAGATGCTTGGGATTACGCAGGCCGACCTTGCCGAAGTTGAGGCGATTATGCCGATCATCACTTCGCTGGGCGAACTGTTCAACCTGAGCGCAATGGAATCGTTCATGGACGAGTACTACCAGATGATCTTCGAGATGTCCGATAAGTTGATGACCGGCGACTTTTTGGACGAAGGGGATGTCGAAATCACGGTAGACGGGCGGACATTCACTGCCGCTAAGCTGGGCTACCACATTCCCGAAGATGTGATGGCGGAATTTATGTCCGAGTTCATGGAAATGTATATCAATCTGATGCGGGATTATATGGGCGGCTTTATCGAACTGGTTGCGGAGATGGATCCGTGGCTGACCGCCGACATGATCTGGGATGAAATGTTCGGCGCAATGGACGCCATCCGTTTCCCGGGCGGGATCACACATTTTGCATACGTCGATCTTGAAACCAACCTGGTTCGGCGGATGGATATCCCGAATATGACGATATTTGTTGACGATGGCTGGGGCGGCGAGACAGTCGAGATGGACATGATCATCGAGATGCGCGGCGAGCGCCGGGTATACGATGAGATTCACTATCTGATTGTCATGAGCGACGGGTACGATGAATTTGACTTCGAGATCCTCATGCAGACACCTCCCGGCGGGCCCTACCTGTTCACTATGGAAATGGATATGGGCGCGGACGGCAGAGGCAGCTTCGACATGGGCTTTGACCCAAGCGCGGGTGAAGACAACATCTGGTTAAACTTCACTTTTGCCGACGACTGGTCGGATGGCGAATTTGGGCTGGTTGGAACCGTGGTGGATGAGAGCGATTCGTTCACGATCGAAAACGGCCGGATGACCATGAGCGAGGGCGGCAACCGTGTCTTTGCGATCGGGTTCGAGTACGGCCTGCGCAGTGTGAGTGCCGAGGACGTACAGATCGACCGCGACGCGGCGGTGAGCATTTTTGACCTGGATCTCGGTCAGCTGCAACAAGACCTGATGGCCGCCATCATGCGGATGGCTATGATGATGTAACACGCGCCGGACACAAGATAAGACAACAAGGGGGAAAGCGAGGGTCGCTTTCCCTTTCTTGTACGAAAGGCATTGATATGGGAATCCTTCGGCTCAGCCTTGCCCTGACCCGGGTCTGCCTCAAGCGGATTGTGGTATTTGTCTGCCTGACCGCCCTGCTGTCCGTTATAGCGGGGCTGTTGGGCAGCTTTTTGCTGTACGGCGAGGGCGCGGTCCCGCCGATTGGGGTGGCGCTGGTGGATGAGGACAACTCGTTTGAATCCCGTATGCTGACCGGTTATCTGACCGACATGGGGCAGGAGCGCAGGCTGATCGACTTTTTTGAAGCCGACCGGGCAGGCGGACAAGCCCTGCTCGAACGCGGCCAGGTCAGCGCGGTGATTCTCATCCCACAGGAGTTTATGGCCGGGGTGATGGACGGGCGCAATCAGCCGTTCACCGTCACGCTGGACAGCGCCTCACCCATGAGGGCCGCGTTTATCCGCACTTTTGTCGGGGTGTACGCAGACATGCTGCGCACCGGCCAACAAGGGGTCTACACAGCGCTCGACGCGGCAAGGCAGTACGGGGACGAACGGGCGACGCAGGAAATGTTCCGCCTTTCGAATATGCGGTTTCTCACAGCCATGTTAAACCGCGGGAGTATGATGGAAACCGAGACGGTGACCGCCACCGGTGCGGTGAGCGCGGCCGATCACTACACGGCGTCCGCTTTTGTATTCTTGATGCTGCTCGGCGCTTCTCTTTTTCTGGATGTTTGGGGGAAAGCGTGCGGCCGGCCGATTGTTCTGCGCTTGAGTGCTTTGGGCGCTTGGCCGGTCAAGTCAGGGCTTGGTTATCTGGCCGGTGCGATGCTGCCTTTTGGCGCGGCCTGTCTGCTGCTGTTTTTGATCTCGGCGGCCGCCAACCTTGTCTTTGACTTGGGGCTTGGGTTCTCGGTTCCGCTGCTGGCCGGACTTTTGATGACTGTGCTTGTCTGCGGCGGGTTTATGCTGGCTAGCGCCTGGCTTTTTGGTGAGGGGCCGGGCGGCGGTATCTTTGTCTTTTTGTACGGGCTGGCCGGATTATTCCTGTCGGGCGGCGTTCTGCCGCCGGCATATCTGGCCCCGGCCGCGCTCGCGCTCGGGCGGCTGACTCCACATTATCATCTGAGCGGCCTGCTCTCCCACGGGTTGAGCGGTCAGATGAACTTGACCGCACTCGCCGGATCGGCGGCTTTTGCCGGAATTTTTTCGCTGGCTATGCTATCCGGGATGACAGCGCGCGCAAAGGCAGGTGGCCGGCTATGAGGTTTCTGCTCTTTACAGCGATGCTCAGCTGTAAGCGGGCAATTCGCCGGCCGGGTACGCTGGTCATTGCGATAATGATCCCGCTGGTTTGCGCAGCTGCCGGGCTCTACCTTTCGGCGGGCGGCGATCTGGTGCAAATCCGGGTTGGAATCGCCGTCGAAGAGGGTGACGCGTTCGGTGAGGAAATCTACCGCGCACTGATTGCGTCAGACAGTCCGATTGCGTTTTCGCGCCACACTTGGGCAGATATCCCATATCTGGAAAGCGAGGTGGCCGGCGGGCGGATGGAGGCCGCTTATCTCATATCCCCTGAGCTGGGCGATCGGATCAGCCGGGGGCGGGCGTTTGGCGGGGTAACATTGATTCGGTCTCCCCGCACCGCGCTGGATATCCTGGCCGGGGAGGTGGTATCGGCGGCCATCTTGCGCGCGGCCGGGCCGGGGATGAGCATCGAGCTTTTGGTCGAAGTCTTGGAACTGGAACCCGGCCGGGCAAGTGAGCTGGCCGGACAACTGGCCGCACACTACCACGCCCACCCCGAAATCTTTCTCGAGCCGGTCTTTGTTTACACGCAGGCCGCCGGTAGCAGCCAGCCGCTGCCGGCGTTCGGCGGGCGTATTTTGCACGGGCTGATTGCCCTGTTCCTGCTGGCCGGGGTGATCTGGTCGCTGCCCGGTCAAATTCGCGAGGCCCCGGGCATTTTGCGGCGGCTGCCGCCCCGTCCCGCCCGCGCTTTCGTCTGGGGACGAGGGCTGGGTACTGCGGCCTCCGGGATGATCGGCGGCTTACTGGGCCTTGCGGCCCTCGCGCTCATCTATCCGGCGGCGCTCAGCGGTCTGGCTGTGCAAATCCTTGTGATGATCGGATATCTCTTCGCGCTGAGCATGATCGGCAGTGCGCTTGCCCTGCTCTGCCGGCGGCCGGATATCATTTACGCAAGCGGCGGGCTAGTTTTAATTTTAACAGCCGCGCTGGGCGGTGTCTTTATCGACCTTGGGGAGATCAACCCGGGGCTTGGGCGGGTGTCCGATCTCTTCCCAAGCAGCCATTATCTGGCAGGAATGATGGGCGGCGGACTGGACGCACTGTTCCCGCTGTTCGGATTTGGGCTGGCAGGCTGGCTGATCAGCGGATATCTGGCCGGCCGCGTAAAATAAAACAAAGGGCAAGCACGAATGCCTGCCCTTTAAAACTCAGCCGATAAAGGTCACTTTTGATTCTTCATAGAACCCGCGCTGGGCGGGGGATTCGTCCGGCAGGCCGACCGCGATGATCGCGAACGGGATTTTTGGCGGCGCGATCCCGAACAGTTTGCCGATGTCAGCCATCCGCCGCTCACGCGGATAAACCCCGCACCAGCAGGTCCCCAGCCCAAGCTCGACCGCTTCAAGTAAGATGTTCTGCACAGCCGCCGCGCAGTCTTGCGGGAAAAACTGCTCTGAAATCTCGGTCTGTGGGGCGGCGACCACAATGATGGCGGCGGTGGCGGTCTGACACATCTTCGCGAACGGGTGGATTTGCGGGATTTTGTCGAGCATTTCACGGTTGGTCACCGCGATAAACTCCCACGGGCGGGCGTTGTGCGCGGAAGGGGCAAGCATAGCCGCCTCCAGCAGCTGTTTGAGCTGATCGGTGGTGACCGGCACGCCCGGGTCAAACTTGCGAATACTTCGCCTGGCTTTGATTGCGTTGTTCATACTTGTCCCTGCCTTTCGAGTTGTCTAAGAACCTGTGGTCAATAACGAGAAATGCACACGAGCCGAAGCGATTTTTTCGCAAGGCAAGGAAATTTCCCGCAGGAATACTTTGTGTATTCCAAGGGAAATTGACGAAGCATAACGGAAAAATCGCCGGATCGGGGGCGTTTTGAGTATTGACCTCAGGTTCTATAACCGGCGTAAGCCTTCGGCCTTAAAGCTGCTCTCATCACCCTTTGCCTGTGCGATCTGTGTGAGCAGGGCGTCCGTGTCCTGCGGCAGCGTCCCGCCCAGCGAGAGGTAGTTGGAGGCGTGGTTGCTGCGAAAAACGGTCGGGGTCCTGCACTGCGCGTGGCCCAAGATCAGCTCAAGCTCCTCCATTGTTTCAAGCGGAGTGAGCAGCTCAAACCTGCCCTGATCGATCTCGACGCTGATCTGCGCGTCCGGCGAGAGCATCAAAGTGAGCAGCCCGACATAAGAAGCGCCCATTTCACCGATCATCTCGCCGGTTTTTATCCCGTGTTCGCGCCCCAGTTCCCGGCCGCCCAGCCCCGAGATAAAGGTGACCGAAGTCTTGATCCCCGCGTTTTCGGCCTTTTTGACCGCTTTTGTGATATCGGCCGAGGTCTCGCCTTTGTTGATTCGCTTTAACACTTCGTCACAGCCGGATTCTGCGCCGATATACACAATGCCCAGGCCGGCGGCGCACAAGGCGGCCAGTTCCTCTTCGCTTTTGCTTAAGATGTTGGCTGACCGGCCATAAATGCCCACCCGCTTACATTCGGGAAAGAGTGCGCGTATTTCGCCGAGGATGCGCATCACCTTATCGGTGGACATACACAGCGCGTCGCCGTCGGCCAAAAAGATACGCTCAACCGCCCGGCTGTTTCGCCGCGCGTATTGCAGGTCTTCGGCGATTTCTTCAAATGGCCGAAGACGAAACTTTTTGTCTTTGTACATGGTGCAAAAAGTACACCCGTTGTGGGCACAGCCGATTGTAACCTGCACAATCAGGCTGTAAGCCTCACTGGGCGGGCGAAAAATACTGCCTTCGTATCGCATGGGTACACACTCCAAAAAAACGTTTGACCGCCGGATGTTCGCGCGGTGAATGAGATAGGCCATGAACATTATACTATACGGATTGACAAATGACCAGAAATATTTGACCGCGGCCGGTGGGGATGCTATAGTTAACGGTATAAGAGGAGGGTGGGCATGTCGATCATCGGAATAGACCTTGGCACCACAAACAGCCTGGCCGCTGTCTGGCGGAACGGAAAGAGCATACTCATCCCCAATCGGCTGGGTAAATATCTGACCCCATCGGTGGTCAGCCTAAGCGATGATGGCGTAATCCTGACCGGCGAAGCAGCCGGACACCGCTTGATTTCGCATCCCGAAAAAACCGCCGCCCTCTTTAAGCAGTATATGGGCAGTGAAAAGGTCTACCACCTCGGCGATATCCCCTTTCGGCCTGAGGATGCGTCCGCTATGATTTTGCGCGCAATTAAAGAGGACGCGCAGGTTTTTCTCGGCCGCGAAATCAAAGAGGCCATTGTCAGCGTCCCCGCTTATTTTAACGACGCCCAGCGCGCGGCTACCAAAGCGGCCGGACAACTGGCCGGGCTGAAAGTTGAGCGGATCATCAACGAGCCGTCTGCGGCCGCTCTGGCCTACCGGCAGCAGGATCTGCGCAGTGGGTGCAATGTCGTTTTTGACTTTGGCGGCGGCACACTGGATGTATCCGTGCTTGAGTCTTTTGAGAACATTGTGGACATTCTGGCGGTGGCCGGGGACAACCATCTGGGCGGCAGCGACATTGACCAGGCCATCCTCACCGCCTTTTTGCGGGAACACCCCGGACTAAGCGGTGAACTTTCTCCACACCAGCGGGAAGTCCTGCGCGAGACCGCCGAGGCTTGTAAAATATCCCTGACCGACAGAAGCCAGGTCTTTATGGTCTACAGCAAGGGCGAAAAAGAATACGCTATGGCGCTGGATAATGACAGGCTGATGGATATATGCGCGCCGCTGTTGATGCGATTTAAAGAGATTTTGCGCCGGGCACTGCAAAACGCCGGGCTGACCCTGGCGGATGTGGACAACATCCTGCTGGTCGGCGGTTCTTGCCGGATGCCGCTGATCCGCGAATATTTGCGCCACCTCACCCAAAAACCGGTGCTCTGCGACATTCTGCCCGACTACGCGGTTGCTGTCGGCCTGGGGGTGGCGGCGGGAATCAAAGAGCGGGACGGCGAAATCCGGGATATGGTGCTGACCGATATCTGCCCGTTTTCGCTGGGGGTGAGCACACGCAAACAGAGGAAAGACGGGGTCTTCGACCCGATCATCCCGCGAAACACCGCCCTGCCCGCCAGTTGTGTCCGGCAGTACACGACGGTATCCGACTTTCAGACATCCGTTGACATTGACATCTATCAGGGTGAATCACTCGAAGCCGGGCAGAACCTGCGCCTTGGGCGCTGCAGCGTGAGTGTGCCTAAACGCCCGGCGGGGGAAGCGTTGGTCGACATTCGGTTCAGCTACGATCTGAACGGGATTTTAGAAGTTGAGGCGCATTGCCTGCAAAACGAGGCCGTTGCGCGAAAGCTGATTGTCGGCAGCCACCGGCTGTCACAAGATGAGATTGACCACCGGCTGGCTGAACTGAACCGGCTGAAATCCGCACCGCGCGGAGAGGAGGAGAACGCGCTGACCATCGCCCGGGGCCAGCGGCTGTATGAGGAGTTTTCCGGCCATCTGCGCGAGGAGATCGCCCAGCGGCTGACCGCTTTTCAAAGCGAACTGCAAAGTGATGCCAACCCCGCGCGAATCGCCAGGATTCGGGTTGCGCTGAGCAGTTACTTTGACCGGCTGGACGAATATTCCGAGAACGTTCTCTTCTATGGCCAGACAGAGGACAAACCGTTTTATGATGAGGAAGACGAAATGTTATGAGCGTATGGGAGATATTGGGCATTAAACCCTGCGCAGATATAAAGGCCATCCGCGCCGCTTATGCCCAAAAGGCCAGGGCCACCCACCCGGAAGACGACCCTGAAGGCTTTATCGCGTTGCGGGGCGCGTACAAAGAGGCGCTCCGGCTGGCCTCGCTTGCGTCTAAAGAAGATGCGCCGCACCCGCCGGACTTTGACTTTTCAGGGAGCGCAACACAGGTGCAGGCCGTTCCGGCCCGGCGGGTAGGTGAGCGAACCGCTTTTGACTTTTCCGGGTTGGAAGAAGCGGCCGCACACCGACAGGCGGAAGCGATGGCCGCGAGTGATCGGTTCATCCGCGAGATGACCGCGCTGTATAAAGGGACCGAGTACCGCAATCCCAAGGCGTGGGAGGTGCTGTTGGGCAGCCCCGAACTGAACACGCTGGTGCAAAGCGAACACTTCGCACATGCCTTTTTGGCGTGTTATCAGGATGCCCTATGGCACGGTCTGGCCGACAAGTCGTTTTCCACCCCCTGCCTCAAGCTGGTTATGCCGCTTTGTGCGCGAATATTCGAGCGCTGGGGCAGCGAGATGGGCAATCGCGATGAGTTTGACCATCTGCGGGCGCTGGAGGTCACAAGCGGCTGCCGCGAAGCGTCCGCGCGTACGCCTCCTTGAAGGGAGCGCGGTAAAGCATATGCCCGGCGGCTGTTTTTCGGTCTGTCCCAATGCGGGCTGGTGGCGCTTGCTTTCGCGTTTCTTGAATATATCGCCGACCGGCCGACGCGAATACACAGCGACGCCCTGACTGCCTCTGAAATTCTTGTCAGCCACCTGGCCTGGTATCGGCTGGCACTCTGGGGCGGCGTGGCTTTGGCGGCGTTCACCATCCTCTGTCAGGCCGGAATATTCCTTTACGCGAGGCAAAAGGGCCGCCCGCTCAGCGCCGTGGCCGAGGGGGTACAGGTGATATCTGCGCTCATTGTCGCAGTTGTGAGTGTATTGATGGTTTGGGGAGTGCCCGGCTTGATCTCACGGGCCGGGCAGGACCTGGCCGCAATCGAAAGCGGCGAGCTGCCGGCCATCACGATCGTCATCCGGCTGGATGAGGAACACGAGCGGCCCTGGCATATGCCCGGCCTGACCAGAGAGGGCCATCCGCACACGGTCTATCGGCTGCTGCTGACCGGCGAGGTGGCTGAAATTTACTTCCCGCGCGGGCTTTCTCCCGCATCATTGCGGGTGTCGGCCGCGGATGAAACTTATCTGCTGAGCGGCAGCGCCGACTACCACCGGGCATTTTTGACCCGTTACACGCCAAACTTTCACCTGGTGGTGTCGGCCGCCCCGCTGACCGACGCCGAGCTTGACCGGCCGCTTGGGTAAACAGTCCCGATTTAAGCCTTGCCATATCGCCCGAATACGGCTATAATAGTATCTAACGCCAAAGCTTCAGCAGATTGACGCGCAAAGGAGTGTGTCTGTGATGAGTGAATTAACTTTCGAGATGAATAAAGATAAGGTGAGCATTGATCTCTTGATGTCCGCCGACCCATCCCTGCCCAAGGCTATGCGCACATTGAATGCATCCATGCCCTTTGTCGGCTTGGTTGGCGGCGAAGTGGTGGGTGTCTGTCTGGTCGAGCAGCGGGACGGTATTTACGACATCGCTTATCTGGTGGTTGGCGGGATGCATCAGGGCAAAGGGTACGGCAAGGCTCTGCTTCGCTATGTGTTGGAAAACATCCACGCGCAGGGCGGCCAGTATGTCGAAATTGGCTGCGGAAACGCCGAGATTCAACTGATCACCCTTTACCAGAAGCTGGGTTTTCGGTTTTTAACCGTCTGGCTGGACTACTACCTAACGGATAACCGGGTAGCCACTGTCGTAAACTCGATCTTTAACCGCGACATGATCCGCTTTCGCATCGACCTCAAAGAGAAAGGATCGTCCACTGTGGGCGGAAACCTTTCCGGCCTGGGGCGGTAGCGTTCGACTGAATTTTAAGCGGCCGTCCGCGCGGATAGCCGCTTTTTGTTTTCATACACGAACAAGGGAGATTTGAATATGCGCAAAGTTTTGATTGTCGGCGGAGTGGCGGGGGGCGCGTCGGCGGCCGCGCGGCTTCGCCGTTTAGACGAAGAGGCCGAAATCATCCTGTTCGAGCGGGGGGAATACATCTCATTCGCCAACTGTGGCCTGCCCTATTATATCGGCGGCGAGATCACCAGCAAATCCGCGTTGACTCTACAGACACCGGCCAGCTTCAACGCCCGGTTTAATGTGGATGTGCGGGTGTCGTGCGAGGTGATTTCCATCGATCGTGCGGCCAAGTCGGTCAATGTCAAAAATTACGTGAGCGGTCAAGTTTATACTGAAACTTACGATAAGCTGATTTTATCGCCGGGAGCCGAGCCGATCAAACCAAACATCGAGGGGGTCGACTCGGGAAGGGTTTTCACCCTGCGCAACATCCCCGACACTTACAAAATCAAAGATTATATGGACAGCCAAAAGCCGCAGAGCGCGGTGGTGGTCGGGGGCGGCTACATCGGGGTCGAGATGGCCGAAAACCTGCGGGCGGCCGGGATGTCCGTCACCCTGATCGAAATGGCCAATCAGGTGATTGCCCCCATTGACTGTGAGATGGCTTGCGAGGTTCACCGATATCTTGAAAGCAAAGGTGTGCGCCTGATTCTGAAAAGCGCGGTCAAGTCAATCGCCGAGGAGGAGGGCGGGCTGACCGTCACCCTGAATGACGGCAAGGTCAGCGGGGAGATACTGATCATGGCCATCGGGGTTAAACCGGAAAGCGGGCTGGCAAGCGCCGCCGGACTGGAGGTCAACGAGCGGGGCGCGATTGTGGTGGATGACCATATGTTAACCTCCGACCCCGATATATACGCGGTGGGCGACGCGGTGCAGGCCGCCGACTTTGTCACCGGCCAAAAGGGATTTATCCCGCTGGCCGGGCCGGCCAACAAACAGGGCCGAATCGCCGCCGACAATGTCTGCGGGCTGGGCAGCCGGTACAAAGGCACACAGGGCTCGGCTATTCTGAAAGTTTTTGAGATGACGGTGGCTGCCACCGGGGTGAGCGAAAAAACAGCCAAGCGGCTGGGGCTTAGCTATGACAAATCCTACACCTATTCGGCCAGCCACGCGGGTTATTACCCCGGCGGGACCGGAATGTCAATCAAAATGGTATTTGAAAGGGAAACCGGAAAAATCCTGGGGGCGCAAGTGATCGGATTTGACGGAGTAGATAAGCGCTGTGACGTGATTGCCACCGCCATCCGGGCCGGGATGAGCGCCTATGATCTGACCGAACTCGAACTCTGTTACGCGCCGCCCTACTCCTCAGCGAAAGACCCGGTAAACATGGCCGGGTACGTCATCGAAAACCTGCTGACCGGCAAAGTCAAGAATTTTCACTGGGAGGATGCCGCCGGCCTGCCGCGTGACGGATCGGTCACCCTGCTTGATGTTCGCACACCGGGCGAGTACGCGAGGGGAAGCATCGAGGGCTTTGTCAACATCCCGCTGGATGATTTGCGGGGCCGGCTGGATGAATTGAATCGCGCAAAGCCGGTCTACGTCATCTGTCAGGTAGGGCTGCGGGGATATCTGGCCGCTAGAATTTTGACACAGAACGGGCGTGAGGCTTATAACCTGAGCGGCGGATACCGGCTTTACAATACAATTTTTGGTTAAAAAAAGTCCGGGCCATGACAGCCCGGGCTTTTTCGCGCTTGGGTATTGATTGTCTGTTTTGATTACGGAGCCGGTGTGCCGGAGATAAGAGCCAGAGCAACCGTAAACCGTACCGTGCTGTTCGCGGGTACACCGGGCTTCTGTGAGTCGAGTACAAAACGCACACTGGTTCCATCCAGCAACACCGGCATGGTAGCGAGTACGGTGCCGGTGGGAGAGACGAGCCAGCCCTGTGTATACGTGGGAGTACCCACATACAATGCCAGCGGCGGATATTGTGCCGACGTCATCAAGGTATAAACCGTTCCGCCGGCCAGGGTTTGCGTGTGGTCTAATGCCCCAATTCCGAAGAAACTGTGGGTAATACCCGTACGCACCACACCTACACCCAGGTGTGACAACCGCAAGTCGGTTGAGAAAACTTCCACAAATTCTGAAACGAATATGAAGTTTTCTATCTCGGTTATCTTGTTGTTAATGTTGACGATATCGTTATCGATCATGTTTAGCTGCTTATAGATTTCGGTCAGGTCGGGCATTGGGCCTTCCGGGCCCTGTGGCCCCTGTATGCCTTGTGATCCTTGCGGCCCAACCTCTCCTTGAATGCCCTGTGGGCCGGCCGGGCCGATTGACCCCTGCGCACCGGTGGCTCCGGTTTCGCCTTGTGGACCCGTCTCCCCCTGGATTCCCTGCGGGCCGATTGGTCCGGATTCGCCTTGCGAGCCAGCCGGGCCGATTGGGCCTTGCGGGCCGGTTTCACCCGCAATACCCTGCGGCCCCGGCTCCCCTTGGATTCCTTGCGGACCGGTTGATCCGACTTCACCTTGTGGCCCTGTCGGGCCGATTGCACCCTGCGGTCCCGGCTCGCCCTGGATTCCTTGTGATCCGGCCGCACCGGCTTCGCCCCGCGGGCCGGTTGGCCCGGCCTCGCCTTGTATGCCCTGCGGCCCCGACTCACCCTGAATACCCTGCAAGCCAACCGGGCCAATCTCACCCTGCGGGCCGACCGGACCAGCGTCGCCTTGCGGGCCGTCCGGGCCGATTGAGCCTTGCGGGCCCACCTCTCCCTGGATTCCCTGCGGGCCGACCGGACCAGCTTCACCTTGCGGGCCGGCCGGGCCGATTGCGCCTTGCGGGCCCACCTCTCCCTGGATTCCCTGCGGGCCGACTGACCCAGCTTCACCCTGCGGGCCGGCCGGGCCGATTGAGCCTTGCGGCCCCACTTCACCCTGGATTCCCTGCGGGCCGACCGGACCAGCTTCACCTTGCGGGCCGGCCGGGCCGATTGAGCCTTGCGGGCCCACCTCTCCCTGGATTCCCTGCGGGCCGGCCGGGCCGATTGAGCCTTGCGGCCCCACTTCTCCCTGGATTCCCTGCGGGCCGACTGGCCCAGCTTCACCTTGCGGTCCTATTGGTCCGGTTTCACCTTGCACACCGGCTGCGCCGGTCGCACCTTGCGGCCCTGTCTGCCCTTGGATTCCCTGTGGACCGGTTGGTCCGGTCTGGCCGGCCTCACCCTGCGGCCCCGCCTCGCCTTGGGTACCCTGTGGGCCGGTCCGGCCGGTTGCGCCTTGCGGGCCGGCCGGGCCAACTTCGCCTTGCGGGCCTTGCGGGCCGGTCGCGCCCTGTGGACCCGGCACACCTTGCGAGCCTTGCGAACCTGCCGGCCCCTGCGGGCCGGGCAGTCCGGGCATCCCGGCCTCACCTTGTGGGCCTTGCGGGCCGACCGGGCCTTGTGATCCCTGCGGCCCGGGCCGGCCCTGTGTTCCGGCGGGGCCTTGCGGCCCCGGCTCACCCGGCAAACCCCGCGGGCCGACCGGGCCTTGAAACCCCATCGGCCCACGAGGCCCGCGCGGGCCAACACAGCAGCAGCTTGTGCAAAACCCACATCCGCGGCAGCAGGGAGAACCATGTCCACACTTTGTATTATTTTGTCTATTCATAATATATAACACCCTGATCATGATGGATTTTAGTACTTATGCTCAGTATACTCTCAGAACGTTTTGATTGTGAATGTGAAAAAGCGGCGCCTCTGTATGAGGCGCCGCCTTTTCTGTTGCGTTAGACCAGCTTCGCAATCAGCTCGCCGGACTTGACCGTCCGGCCTTCGGATACAAGTACCTGGTCAATGATTCCATCGATCTGACAAAGGATGGTGGTTTCCATCTTCATCGCCTCGATTATGACGATTACATCCCCCTGTTTGACCGCGGTTCCGGGCCTTACCATCAACTTGCTGATCATTCCCGGCAGGGTTGCGCCGACTTCTTTGGGATTGTTTGGGTCAGCCTCAGCCGCCGCCTCAACCTGTGCCTTAGCCTGAGTCGGCAGCGTGGTGTCAAGCACCGAGATCTCCCGCCGAAAACCGTTTAGCTCAAAGACCACCCGGCGTGTGTTGTCGTCCTCAATATCCCCAATCATGACCAGGTGTATAAGTAATATTTTACCTTCTTCAATCTCGACTTCGGTTGCGCCGCCGGGGGCAAGTCCGTTGTAGAAGACGGGTGTGTCCAAGGTCGAAAGATCAGAGTACTTCCGCCGATGGGCATAAAACGCTTCGACCACTTTTGGATAAAGACAGTAAGCCACAATATCCCGCATGGTGGGGTCAGGGCAGAACGGCTTCATCTGCTCGGCGACCTTTTCAAAGTCGGCGGGTGCCAGATGCTGTCCGGGGCGGCCGGTAATCGGCTCTTTACCCTTTAGCACAACGGCTTGAAGATCCTTGGGAAACCCGCCTTGAGGCTGGCCCATCCGCCCGCTGAAGTAACTGACCACCGAATCGGGGTAGGACAGGTGTTTGCCCTTTTCGGTGATGTTTTGGGCATCCAGATTGTTTTGCAGCATAAAGATGGCGAAGTCGCCGACCATCTTGGAGGACGGGGTGACCTTGACGATATCACCCAGCATCTCGTTGACTTCTTTGAACTTGTCTTTGACGTCCTGCCAGCGGTTGCCAAGCCCCAGGCTTTCGACCTGCGCTTTCAGGTTGGTGTACTGACCGCCCGGCATCTCGTACTTGTAAATATCGGTGGTCGGGGTGGTCAGGCCTTCTTCAAACTGTTTGTAGAACTTGCGGGCGTCCTCCCAGTAAGCAGAAAGCGGCAGCAGCTTCTCGTCGTCCAAACCGGTGTCCCGCTCATGGCCGCCCAGCACGGTCACCATCGCGTTCATCGAGGGCTGGCTGGTCAGTGAGGACATGGAGGCGATCGCCACGTCGGCGATATCTACCCCGGCTTCGGCCGCCTTGAGCAATGTGGCCACCCCGTTCCCGCTGGTGTCGTGGGTGTGCAGATGGATGGGCAGGCCAATCTCGTTTTTTAGGGTGGACACAAGTTTTTCGGCGGCGTAGGGCTTGAGCAGGCCGGACATATCTTTGATACCCAAAATATGTACCCCGCGGCGCTCAAGCTCTTTGGCCATCTCCACGTAATATTTTAAGTTGTACTTATCCCGTTTGGGGTCGGAAATGTCGCCGGTATAGCAAATGTAGCCCTCGCACAGCTTGTTCTGTTTTAACACCTCGTCAATCGAAAGCTCCATATTGGGCAGCCAGTTGAGGGAGTCAAATACGCGAAAAACGTCAATCCCCGCGCCGGCCGATTCTTTGATGAACTGTCGGATGACATTGTCCGGGTAGCTGGTGTAGCCGACGGCGTTGGCCCCGCGCAGCAGCATCATAAACGGGATATTGGGGATTTTTTCACGCAGGATGCTCAGGCGGTCCCAGGGGGACTCAAACAGGTAGCGATAGGCCACGTCAAAGGTCGCGCCCCCCCACATTTCGAGCGCGAACAGGTTGGGCATGGCGTGGGCGGTGTAGTCGGCGACGGCGGCCATATCCTTTGTCCGCACCCGGGTGGCCAGCAGCGACTGCATTGCGTCCCGCATAGTGGTGTCTGAAAGCAGCAGTTTTTTGCTGTTTAGACAGAAGTCGCGGACTGCAATGGGACCTTTCTCGTCCAACAGTTGTTTAAGGCCGTCCGGTTTTTCCCACTGTCCGCCGACCGGGGCTTTGATGGCCGAAATGGGGGAAATCGAGCTGTGTACCGCGTCCAGACCGCGGTCGCCGTTAACTGACAGGTGGCCTATGTAAGTGAGAATTTTGGTGTCGCGATCCCGCGATTGCGGCAGCTCGTACAGGGAGGGCGTGTCGTCGATAAAGGTGGTGTTGCAGGACATTTCGGCGAACTTGGGGTGGTTTAATATGTTCGTCAAAAACTGGATGTTGGTCTTGACCCCTTGTACCCGCATCTCGCCAAGCGCCCGCCTCGCACGGCGGGTCGCGCCCTCAAACGTCCGGTCAAAAGTGCAGACTTTGACCAGCAGGCTGTCGTAATAGGGCAAGATTTCGGCTCCGGGGTAAACGTTCCCCGCGTCCAGGCGAACGCCGTATCCGCCGGGAGAGCGGTAGACGGTGATCTTGCCAACATCCGGCGCGAATCGGTTGGCCGGGTCTTCGGTGGTTACCCGACACTGAATGGCCACCCCGTTCATGGTGATCGACGCCTGATCCGGCAGGGCAATCTGCGCATCGGACAGCGGACGGCCTTCGGCGATCAAAATCTGTGTCTTAACAATGTCAACACCGGTGATCATCTCGGTGATGGTATGCTCAACCTGTACCCGCGGGTTCATCTCGATAAAATAGTGCTTGCCGGTGCTCGGCTCGACCAAAAATTCGACTGTGCCGGCGTTCACATAACTTACCTGTTTTGCGATTTTAATCGCGTCCCCATAAATCTTTTGCAGAATCTCTTTGGAAACGGACACAGCCGGCGCGACCTCGACCACTTTTTGGTATCGGCGCTGAAGCGAGCAGTCCCGCTCAAAGAGGTGAACGACATTGCCGTGTTTATCGGCGATCACCTGCATCTCGATGTGTTTTGGCTCGACCAGATATTTCTCAATAAAAATATCGCCGTTGCCAAAGGATTTGAGCGCTTCGCTCTGCACCAAGCCGAACGCGGCCCTCAGCTGATCCTCGTCGTTTACCCGGCGCATCCCTTTTCCGCCGCCGCCGGCCGCCGCTTTGAGGATGACCGGGTAGCCGTACTCGGCCGCGGTTTTGGCCGCCGCATCCACGTCGGACAGCGGGTCGACACTGCCGGGGATGGTGGGCACACCGCAGGCTTTGGCGATCTCTTTGGCGCTCAGCTTGTCGCCCATCTTTTCAAGCACATGGGAGGGCGGGCCGATAAAGGTGATCCCGTTTTGCTCACACGCCCGGGCAAAGTTTGGGTTCTCGGACAAAAAGCCATAACCGGGGTGGATCGCATCCACCCCTTTCTCTTTGGCCAAGCGGATAATGCCCTCAATATCCAGATAAGCGCCCAGCGGGGTACGCCCCTCACCAATTAAGTAGGACGCGTCCGCCTTTGTGCGAAATAAATTGTAGGCGTCTTCTTTTGAATAAATCGCCACCGTGCTCATCCCCAAGTCTTTACAGGCCCGAAAAACACGCACGGCAATTTCGCCGCGGTTTGCCACCAGAACTTTTTTAATACGCTTGCTCGCCATTCGATCTCCTCCAACACTGTGAATTATCTTTGCCGATCCGTGGACTCTGCCCCCTACTTTCAACATTTTGAAAGTAAAAAAACTAAATCTTGCAAAATAACCCGCTGCTATCAAGTTACAACTGTTACAATTATATCATCGAACCCCTCTATTGTCAAATGTCTATGTAATTACAAAATTTAGACAATGATCGATTATGCAATTCTAATAATGCGTGGCGGCACGACGCGATTCTGTTTGCATTGTGGGTGGGCGCGGTGTATAATGAGAAAGCGCCGTTGACAAACAGCGATACAAGCGCACAGAGCAAAGGGTGTAAAAGGGAATGAAACATTGCGACATATTGATTATCGGGGCCGGGCCATCCGGAATCTTCACGGCACTTGAGCTTTTGCGGCAGAGGTCGAATCTGCGGATCGCCATCGTCGAAAAAGGCTCACCCATCGAAAAACGCAGCTGCCCCAAAGACGTGACCAAAAAGTGTGTAAACTGTAAGCCCTACTGTCACATCACCACCGGGTTTTCGGGGGCGGGCGCTTTTTCGGACGGAAAGCTCTCGCTCAGCCACGAGATTGGCGGTGATTTGCCCTCCCTGGTCGGGACTGATTTTGCCCAGGAGCTGATCGGCTACACCGACGGCATCTACCTGGAGTTTGGCGCAGGCAAATCGGTTGAAGGCGTCGGAAACGATGAGAAAGTAAAAGAAATCCGCAAACGGGCGATCCAGGCCGGGCTCAAGCTGGTTGACTGCCCGATCCGGCATTTAGGTACCGAGAAAGCGCAGGAAATCTACGCAAAGATTCAGCAGTACCTGCTCGAAAACGGGGTGGAAATTCACTTCGGCATACGCTGCGACAACATCATCATCGAAAATGGTGTTTGTAAGGGCGCGGTCATCTCGCCGGCCAAAGGCGGGGAGGCGGTCACCATGCTCGCGAAAGAAACTGTGATTGCGACCGGGCGGCGGGGGGCCGATTGGCTGGAGCGCTTGTGCGCCGAGCACGGCATCGCCCACAAGCCGGGCATGGTCGACATCGGCGTGCGGGTAGAAGTGCGCAACGAAATCATGGAGGACGTCAACAACGTTCTGTACGAATCCAAACTGATTGGGTTTCCGCTGCCGTTTAAGAATATGGTGCGCACTTTCTGTCAGAATCCGGGCGGCTTTGTCAGTCAGGAAAACTACGACAATGATCTGGCCGTGGTCAATGGCCACTCATACAAAGAAAAAAAGTCGAAGAACACAAACTTGTCGATACTTTGCTCCCACGACTTTATCCACCCGTTCAACCAGCCGATCGCTTACGCGCAAAAAGTGGGCGAGATCACCAATATGCTGGGCGGCGGACATATACTCGTCCAGCGGTATGGGGATATTTTGCAGGGCAAACGCACCTGGCAGGATGAACTGGTCCGCTCGAATGTGCGGCCTACCCTGACCGACGCGGTGGCCGGTGACATCACTGCGGCCATGCCCTACCGCGCCATGATCAACATCATCAACTTTATCCAGGCGGTCGACCACGTTGTCCCCGGCTTCGCGAGCACCGAGACTTTGCTCTATTCCCCCGAGCTTAAGTTTTACAGCAACTGCGTCCAGCTGGACGATCAGCTGAAAACCAGCGTACAAGGGCTTTATTGCATCGGGGATTCAAGCGGCTGGACCCGCGGGCTGATGATGGCCTCGGTAATGGGTGTGTTGATGGGCCGGCAGATTCAGTCCCGTTGATGTTTAAAACAATAACTTGTGGGGTTATTGTGTAAAGTTACCGCCAAAAACAAACCGCCTGACTTTGTTTTAGTCAGGCGGTTTTTCTTTGATCGCTGCAGCGATACAGCGCGATTCTATTGTCAAGAGACAAGCGGCAAAGAAACAACCAATTCCGGCAATGCGCAAACAAACCACATTGCCGGAATTGGTTGTTATATCTGCACTACCCCCACAACGGTGTGCTCATATATTTTAAGCCGCAGTCATTCATAACAATGCCGATGGTTTTGCCTTTTTCGCCGCCCCGCAAAAGCTTTGCGGCGGCCATAAAGTTTGCCCCGGATGAAAATCCCGCGAAGATGCCTTCCTTTTTGGCCAACAAGCGGGTCATCTCAACAGCTTCGGCGTCGGTTACGGTTACCGCGCCGTCAACCAGCGCAGGACTTGCGTTTGGCATCTCCCGCGCGTACCCGCCGCCTTGAATGCCGTGGCTTTCGCCCTCTATGATCTCGTCTCCGTAAAAAGCGCATCCGTAAGGCTCTACCGCATAACAGCGGATACCGGGGCTTAGCCGCTTTAACGCGCCCGCATAACCGCCGAAAGTGCCGCCGGTCCCAATGTAGTCCGCAAAAACTTCGATCTCGCCGCCCGATTGCTCCCACATTTCGGTGGCGGCCCGCTCTTGTGACCGGCCATTATCAAGGTTGTTGAATTGATTGAGGTAAAAGGCGCCGGTCTCTTTAATCAGCCGCAGAGTTTCGATCTCAACCAGCTCTAAATCTTCGCCGGAAACTTTTCCCTTTACCGCCCCCGGGGCCTGATCAACCAGGACAACCTCGCCGCCAAAAGCCTCAATCATCCGCACACGCTCAATAGAATTGCCGCGCGACATAACGCATATAAACCGATATCCCTTGGCCGAACAAACAAGGGCTACGCCCGTGCCGGTGTTGCCGCTGGTCATTTCTATTACCGGCTGGCCGGGTTTTAGCTGTCCGCTTTTTTCGGCGAGCTCAATCATGCCCAAAGCAATGCGGTCTTTCTTGGAAAAGCTGGGATTTAAATGCTCAAGCTTTGCAAACACCCTGCCCTCAAGCCCCATATCTGCCGCAATCCGGCTAAGATGCATCAGCGGCGTATTGCCAATGGCTTCTGTAATACATGTAATGTAACTGCTCATCCTTTAACTGTCCTTCCCGGGGCTATTTTTTTCTGAAAAAAACCTCACAAATATCATCACCTTTGGCAATTGTCTTGCCAAGCTCAAACTCAAACGCGGGGAATGCGCAGGCAATGCCGCGATCACCGTCCATGGCAATATCACACAGGGTTTCGATTTCTTCTTCGGTTGCGCCAAGTTTTTGCCAAGCGCTTACAAGCGGGCAATAGTGGAACTCAATCTTCATCTCCTGCTGGGTGGTGGTGACGTCCATTTCAAAGATGTCTTTCACGTTTTGGGTAGCAAACTCCGGCTCAAACTTTGTAAGGTCGTCCGTCTGCGTATATTTGTTTTTGCCGTGGAATTCGCCGCAGGCATGTATGGCGTCTCTGGCAAAATCGTAATCGAGGCCGCGTTTTTTTGCTTCTTTCACCAGCAAATAGAACCAGGTGGCGCGGTGTTCAATCGCCGCGCGCAAATCATCGATGTGCTTGCCTTTGTCGGAAGATGTGTTTTTAATCATGTTTTATTCTCCTTAATATAAATTGTATTGCTTTATCTTGCGGTATAATGTGGCCCTGCTCAGGCCAAGCATCTGGGCGATTTGGTTTCTGGTGTAGTTGCTTTGCAGCAGCGCGGCAATTTTTTCGCGCTCAATCTCACTTATTGACTGCTCGCCCAGCGGCGGTTGGCTTGAAACGGGCTGATTTAAGCGGATCGTGTACTCAAGCAAAATATGGTAAAGCTCAGCGGAAAAACACGAACCGCTCACCCTACTTTCCAGATTGACCCTGCTTGAAAAAATCAAGCGGACATTCGGCCAATCTTGCTGCCCGGCTTTTAACAGCTCAGCCAACCGCAGCTGAGCCGGGAGGGAAAAAAGCTCGACATTGCGCAAAAACAATGTTCCGCCGTGGGCCATATACAGCCGGTCGGGTGTGCCAAACAGCAGATTCTCCTCAAGCCCCTGCACATCAGCGGCGTTAACGGTTAAGAACGCACAGCTTTTGCGCGATGAGTGGTTGTGAATACATCTGGCCAAAAGTATTTCCGCCATCTGCGGCGCGGTTTCGATAAAAACCGTTTTATCATTTTTAGCCATGCGGCGCGCCGCAGCAATTGCTTCCCGGCAGAACTGCCCTTCGCACACTTCAAATGTCAGCTGGGCCCAAGGGTCGGCGGTGACGGTGAAGTCCGCGCCAATGCTGCTGATTGAACGGAATGTAAACAACATGCCCTGCCCCTGACCGGTTGATGTCGTTGTATGACAGGAGACCATCCCGTAAAACACTGCGCCGCCATGTTTCACATAGATCAGCCGGTCTCTCACACGAACCGGCTTTTGTGATTGTACCGCCCGCTCAACCAGTGCGTGGGGAACAATTTCAACAATCATTTTGCCGAGGGCGTCGCTTTCCAGCCCAAAATATGCCGCGAACCGCTTGTTGTAGTAAGAGAGCGCGCCCACGCTGTCGGTTAGCGCCAGCGCCTCCTGCACTTCGTCCATAAAGACTTCACGCTCTTGCTTTAAGATGGCCAGCGCGGTGTAATCATCCCGGTCTTTAAGCTTACTTGAAAGCAGATCGGACATGTTTTCTAAAAAGGCAACAGAGTTTCGGATATCCTTAAAGATTTGCGCGATTTTAAGTCTCGGCAAAATCAGCGCTATGGCTCCAACCACGCACTCTTTGTAAAAAACCGGCACACCAACAAACCCGGCCATCTCGCAAGTCTGAAAGTCCGGACAGACCTGACAGGTGGAAAAATTGCGCTTGTCCTCAAAGGCAATGACTTTTCCCGTTGTAATGACCTGCCCCACAACAGAAACCGGGCGGATCATATCAAAGCGGTCAAAATAACGGTAAGTATTCGAGACGATTTTAAGATTGCTGTCAACAATAAACACGTCGACATCCAGCGTTTTGGAAATCACGCCGGCAAACTGCGTAACATCGTCCCTTATAGCGCTAAGCCTCATCCTGCATCTTATCCGCGATGTAATCCATCAGCGTCTCAATCTGATAAAACATCGTGATGGCGCCGGGATCCAAATGACCTACCCCGCGGTCAGCCTGGTAATATGCGCGCCCGCGCACGGCCTCCATGTCTTTGGTGCTCAGCGCGCCTTCTTCGGCGGCCTTCTTGACAAGCTTGAGTGTTTGCGCTTCGCTTTCCCCGCGGGCAATGCAATCTTTGTAACATTCCACCGCCGGATTCAGCGCGTCAATCATGGTTTTCATCCCCGGCTGAGACTTGCCCCGCTTCATAATGCCATCCAGCATTGCGGCCAAAACATTGCACAGGGCAGCGCTGTCCAACACTTCCAAGTCTTTTACAGCCTTTGCCGCTTCCATATAAGCGCTGCCATAAAGCACCCCGCCCGAGCCGCCGATCACCGACATCATGGTCATGCTAATGCTCTTAAACGCCTCAAACAAGCTTTTAGAGGCAAGCGCATCCTTGATCGAAACCAGCTTTTCAAAGCCCATGTTCAGATTTATCCAGTGGTCGCCGTCACCGGTTGCGGCGTCGAGTGACGTGATATAATCGCCATTCTCATGGATTTTTTGGTATGCGCGCGCAATCCACTGCGCATAATCACTCGCGGTCAGTGCAAAGCCCATGTCAAAACCTCCTGTTAAATCTTTAGTGCCGGGGTGTCACAAGGCGCGTCCAAAAGCGCTTTCAGTTCGTCATCCAGCTTTAACAAGGTAAGTGAACATCCGGTCATCTCAATCGCGGTCATATAATTCCCGACCAATGTTTTGTAAACTTTAATACCCTTTGCCGCCAAAAGCTGCCCTACTTCGTTGTTGAGAATGTAAAGTTCCATCAGCGGGGTGCCGCCCAAACCGTTGACCATAAGCGCCACTTCACTGCCGCCAAAGTCGTAATCATCCAAAATTTTGTCAAGCAGGATCTGCGCGATTTCTTTGGCGGGTTTGATGGTCGTGCGCGCAACCCCCGGCTCACCGTGGATGCCCATCCCGATTTCTATTTCGTCATCCCCAAGTGAGAAGCCCGGTTTGCCCACCGCGGGCAAAGTGCAGGGGGACATTGCCATTGCCATGCTGCGCAAATTGTCACAGGTTTTTTGCGCCACTGCCTGCACTTGGTCGAGTGTGCCGCCGCTCTCGGCTTTTGCGCCGGCGATTTTATGTACAAAAACAGTGCCCGCAATCCCGCGCCGCCCGGTGGAATAAGTCGAGTCAGGCACAGCAACGTCATCGCGCACAATTACATGCTTAACCTGGATATCCTCCATCTCGGCCATCTCGGCAGCCATTTCAAAGTTCATAATGTCGCCCGAATAGTTTTTGATTACAAGCAGCACCCCGGCCCCGCCGCTGGCTTCTTGAATGCCCGCGATAATTCGGTCCGGCGAAGGCGAAGAGAACATATTCCCGGCTACGGCGGCATCCAGCATCCCTTTTCCCACATAGCCCGCGTGGGCGGGCTCATGCCCGCTGCCCCCGCCGGAAACGATCCCGACTTTGCCCGGGCTTGGATTGCGCCTGGATATTACTTCAAGTTCCGGCGTGTATTTTAGCTCCGGGTGCGCCAGCTCAATCCCTTTTAAACATTCGGATACAACGTCGTTTGGGTTGTTGATGATCTTCTTCATGGAAACCTCCTCATAAAATTGTTGGTGATTGTTGTATTTCGCGCGTGTCTTGAAACCGCCCTAGTGTGCGCCCAGGTAAGCTTCCTTAATTCGGGCGTCCCCGGCCAGCTCTTTCGCGTCCCCGTGCATTGCGATCGTCCCGGTTTCGAGCACATATGCCCTGTCTGAAACCGAAAGCGCCATGTTCGCGTTCTGCTCAATCAGCAGGATGGTTACGCCTTGTTTGTTGATTTCCTCAATCAGTTCAAAAATCATGGCCACAAGGTTTGGCGCAAGCCCCAGTGAGGGTTCATCCAAAAGCAAAAGTTTGGGCTGACTCATAAGCGCCCTGCCGATGGCCAGCATCTGCTGTTCCCCGCCTGAAAGCGTGCCCGCCTGCTGGGCGGTGCGTTCATATAGCCGCGGGAAAAGACCGTACACACGCTCAAACGACGACGCAATGCTTGCTTTGTTATGCTTGGTATATGCGCCCAGAAGCAGGTTCTCTTTTACCGTAAGTGTCGGAAAGACCTCCCTGCCTTCGGGGGACAAGCTGATACCGGCCCAGACAAGCTTGTGCGGCGCCGAATTTGTAATGTCCTTGTCCTCGAAAAATATCTTACCTTCAGACGAGGGGACCAGACCGACAATAGAGCTTAGCGTCGTGGTTTTACCGGCGCCGTTGGAGCCTATCAGCGTTACAATCTCGCCGGCGCCAACTGTGATATCTATCCCTTTTAGGGCGTGGATATACCCGTAATAGGTGTGGAGGGATTCAATTCGCAGCATCCTTTTTCGCACCCCCTCCCAGATATGCCTCAATTACCTTTTCGTTGCTTATAATCTCATGCGAGACCCCTTCGGCAATCTTTTTTCCGTGGTCAATGACATAAATCCGGTCGGAAATGTTCATGACCACCTTCATGTCATGTTCAATCAGCAGGATGGTATATCCTTTGTCGCGCAAAGTGCGGATAAACTGCATGAGCTCTTCGGATTCTTGCGGGTTCATCCCGGCGGCGGGTTCATCCAAAAGCAGGATTTTTGCGTTGGTCGCGATTGCCCGGGCGATTTCAAGCTTGCGCTGTGCGCCATAGGGCATGTTTTGCGCATAGCTGTGTATATGTTCGCCCAAGCCGATGGACTCTAATATCTCGATGGCTTTGAGTGTCTGTTCCGCTTCTTCTTTTTGAAAGCGCCTTGTCCGGAAGAGTGAGTCAAAAAAATTGTACTTGGTGTGAATATGCGTGCCGATTAACACATTCTCGATCACGCGCAGATTCCCAAACAAGCGTATGTTTTGAAAGGTGCGCGAGAGCCCTGCCTGCACAATATCCTGCGGCGATTTGTTGTGGATCGGGTGATCTTCGAATACAATCTCGCCCACATCCACTTGATAAACGCCGGTCAGCATATTAAACACGGTCGTTTTACCGGCCCCATTGGGCCCGATGATCGAAACAATTTCGCCCTGTTCAACATGAAAGTTTACGCCATCCACCGCCACAAGGCCGCCAAAACTTTTGGTAATACCGCTGACATTCAGGTATGGCATACGCTACTGCACCCCCGTTTCCACACGCTTTTGCACAAGCTTTGGCAGATTATAAGGCAAACGGGACTTCCAGCCCAATATCCCCTGCGGCCGAAAGCGCATCATGAGAATCAGCAGCAGGCCATAAACCACAAAGCGGTATTCCATCAAGAATCTCGAAACTTCCGGGAACGCGATTAGTATAATCGCCCCCAAAAACATCCCCCGCATCGTGCCCATCCCGCCCACAATTACGATTGAAACGATCAGCACCGAAACGTCAAATGTAAAAACGTCATGGTCAATGTGCGGCATTAAAGAGGCGTAAAACCCGCCGGCCACGCCGGTAATCGTCGCCGAAATGGTAAACGCGAGAATTTTGTAGCGGGTAATGCGGATGCCCATCATTGTGGCGGCGATTTCATCCTCCTTAATAGCGAGGAAGGCGCGCCCGGTGCGCGAGTGCAAAATAGCGGCGCTGGTTAAGCCGGTAAGCAAAAGCAGAACCAGCATTGTGTAATAAAACCCGTGGTTCGCGAATGTAAATTCCATGCCAAACATAACCGGGCGGGGGGAGCGGACACCCAAAACGCCGTTTGTTACACTGCGCCAGTTCATGATCACCATTCGCACAATCTCGCCAAAGCCCAACGTCACAATGGTCAGGTAGTTGCCTGAAAGCCGCAGGGTTGGCAGCCCCAATATCCCCCCCACAACCCCCGAAGTGATTGCCGCGGCGATGAGGGTAACCAAAAACGGCAGATCGGTATGAACCATGAGAAGCGCCGACGTGTACGCGCCAATCGCAAAAAATCCGGCATGTCCAAGCGAAACCAGCCCGGTGTACCCCATTAAGATATTCAGGCCCAGCCCCAGCATGGAGAATATCCCGATCATAATAAAAAGGCGCATAATAAAAGTGTTAAAACCAAAGTGAGGCAATGCCAAAAGAAAAACACCCAGCAAAACCCAGGCAGGAATCCTAAACTTTGTCAGGAACTGCTCGATTGGGGTTATAAAGTCTCTGTTAAAAGGCTCCATCTTCATTTTCATAGGCTACACCTTCAAGATCGCTTTTTTGCCAAAAATACCTGTGGGGCGTATGATCAGCACCAAAACCAAGATGACAAACGCCATTGAATCCCTAAAAGCAGAGCCGAAGAAAACCACGGCCATCGCTTCGCTGACGCCGACGACAAGGCCGCCCACAATAGAGCCGTGCAAGGAGCCTATCCCACCCAAAACAGCGGCAGAAAAGCCTTTAAGCCCCGCCATAAAGCCCATCATGGGGAATACCAGATTGTATGTACTGGCGATAAGCCCGCCGGCAATGGCCGCCGACACCCCAGCCAAAAAGAATGTGAACGAGATGACAAAGTTAACGTCAATCCCCATAAGGCTCGCGGCTTTGGGGTTCTGTTCAACCGCGCGCATGGCAAGCCCGACTTTTGAGCGGTTGATTACAAGCGTCAAAATCCCCATCAATATCAGCGAAACCACAAACACCATGATTTGGCGCGCGTCAATCCTTGTGCCAAACAGGTCAACCATGCCGAGTTCCACCAGAGACGGGAACGGGCGGGTTTGGCTTCCGAACCAGATGGTTAACAGATTTTGAATGATGTGCGAAACACCAATGGTTGTGATTAGCCCCGCGATCGGGATTGATTTCTTTTTGCGCAATGGGGCAAGTGCCATTTTATCAATAACCACACCGGCCACGCCGGTTATTATAATCGAGAGCAATATGGCAAGCCAAACGTTCACATGCATTCCAACAAAGAAGAGCGCAATCATAGCGCCAAAAGCATACATAGAGCCATGAGAGAAATTTACCAGCCGCAAAATGCCGAAAACAAGCGAAAACCCCACCGCAATCAGCGCGTATGTCATTCCCAGCGCAAGACCGTTGATTAGCTGTTGTATTAACATATGGATTTTTAATTGCAGCCAAACCGGGGCCGCAATTCTACTCCTCTCCTAGGGCGTGTTGACACAAAGCTGAACGCCCGTATTTTGGTGAATTTTGAGCCTTTCTTCGTTGTCGTTCGTCGGAATACATACAGTATTCCTTCCTCCTCCGCCTTGAAATGCTCGAAAATTCACTCAAAATCCGTGCATTCCCATTTGTGTCAACACGCCCTAATACAAAGTGCGGGCGGCGGGTGTGCCGCAAAACGCGCGGCACACCCTGCCCGGCTTACAATGTTATTGCGCCAAAACAAATTCACCGTTTTGAATCATGACTTTTGTAAACTCGCGGATAACGTCCCCGCCTTCTGTAAATCTGGTGGGCGGCTCGCCTGTTACGCCATAATAGGCAATGTTCTCAAGCGCGTCGCGGATAGCCATCCGGTCGTCGGTGCCGCCGGCTTCTACAATTGCCTGCAAGATCATGCCGGTGGAGTCATACGCCTGGGCAGTCAAAGCACTCGGGCTTTCGCCAAAGCGCTCAACATAGCGCTCTACAAAATCTTGAACGTGCGCTGCCGGGGAGGCCGCAAAGAAAGATACCGGGAATCGCACACCCTCAACGGCGTCTCCGCCCAGGGCAATCAGGTTGTGTGTGTATGCGTTGGAGAACCCGATAATTTGAATATCCGGGTTTACCGCGCTGTACTGCACCGCAAACGGAGCCAAAGTGTTATACATGCTGACGCAGATAATAACTTGCGCGCCCGCCGCGTGCAAAGCGGTAATGGCGGGGCTGTAGTCTACCGTGCCTTCCAAAATTTCTTCGTGCCCTACCAAAGTGAGGCTGGGGTGCTCTTCAATCAGGGCGGAAACGATCTGTGACGTGCTCTCGCCCCAGTCTGTCATAATCGACAGAATCCCGATCTGTGTGTAGCCTAACTCCACCGCAATATCAAGCCCTGCCGCGGCCTCGACATTGATGACGGTGTTATTCCTGAAAATGAATTCACCGATGGGTGAAAAGTCCGGGTGGCTGGCGGACGGGGAAATGTTGATGATTTGGTTTTCGTTGTAAGTAGGCGCGGCTGTCATGGCAACGCCGGATGCGAAGTGGCCTATAACCCCAATGATTGTGGGATCGGCCGCAATGCGCTCGGCAATTGAAGCGCCTTCTTCAAGTGAGCCCATGTCGTCAAACTGCAAAACTTCTACCCGGCGGCCAAGGACGCCGCCGGCATCGTTCCAGCTGTCAACTTGCAGCTGGGCCGCTTGCCAAAAACCCAAACCGTATTGAGCAAGGTCGCCGGTCATCGGAGCCGCGACAGCAATCCTTACAGGGGCGTCTGACGCCGCTGTTTCCCCGCCGTCACCGGCTGCCGGTGTACCTTGGGCCGCGGTTCCCCCACCATCGTTTCCGCACGCGGCAAAAACCGCGGCGACAAGTGCCAGGGCCAGGGACAAAGCGAATAGACGTTTTCTCATTAAGTTGTTTCCTCCCTTGTCAGTGTTATTTGATTAGCTAAAACAAACACACCAAGCACACCGAGCACATGGCACACCGGGTATGTCGCTCTCACAAAGTTGGGCTTGCCGCTTGCAAGGCAACTGCTGAAAGCGCCTTCAATTGCGACACAAAAATTAAGTAAATGTCTCATTTTGAAACAAAAATCAGAAGTACTCAGCTGTAAGAATTATGACAAAGGATGATCGAAATTGCAAGTATAAACCCGAACTTTAAACTATTTTCCATATATTTAACATGTTAGAGAAGTGCAGATTAGCTATCTCCGCCAATCACATAAAGTGATACACAAGTTGGCTTGAAATATTTGTTTCATATTGAGACCAGAAGTCAACCGCCCTGCACACAAGCGTGTATTCTTTATTATAGCCCACCTGGCTAAAGGAGTGTTTTTTACCAGAGTATGAAAAGGTTTCGGGCTGTATTCCCACCCATTCACCGGTCAAGAGCCTGGTGCTTTTCAGCGGCTGCGTTTCGCGCGGCATCTTATACCGTGGGTTAAACACCGCAGTTTACCCAAGCTATTCTGCTATAAAGACTTCACAACTTAAAGCGGCAAACCAAAAAGTTGGAGAAGCAGCTGAAAGTAATCAAGGCAGCAGGCCACGGCGTATTCGCTCCGTTACAAGAAAAACGGACTGCACTTGAAAGCGCCAAATATAAACCAAAACACGTTGAAATGTAAAAATCTACATTTCAACGCGTACGGTGTGGGTAAGTACTATGAACACCTCTAATATGCGGCTAAAACCAGCTGTCTCAGCAGGCTGAGCACGCCTTGCGGCAGTTGGTTGGCCTGCGCCAGCATCGCTTGGGAGGTTTGAATGAGGATGCTGTTTGTCGTGAATGCCATCATTTCCTGCGCCATGTCGGCGTCGCGGATGGTGGATTCGGCGGCTGTCAGGTTTTCCTGTGCGATGCCAAGGCTGTTCAGCGTGTGCTCCAAGCGGTTTTGCGTCGCGCCCAGCCGGGCGCGGTAGGCCGACACCATGTCAATCGCACCGTCCAAGACGTCGATGGAGCTGTTGGCGCGCTCGCGGGTGTTGACATCGGTTCCCGCGACCGTGCGCAGGGCCGTCATACCACCGCCAATATCCACTATCAATCCGAGCCGGTCGGTTGTCATTCGCTCAAGCTCCAGAACAACGCGCTGATCCAGGCCGCCGTTTGCACCGATCTGGGGCGTGTTGCCTGTGCGGGCGCCGCTTACCATGGGGCGGTGCCGGTTTACCAGCTCAACCACTTCGCCCACAACCGCTGCGTCAGTGCTGCCTATAAAGCCAAGCTAAAGAAAAACGGGGTTAAGACTTCGTCGGCTCGCGAGAATATTTCTGACAATGCCAGCGGCGCATCGATTACATATTTCTCAAAAACTTCTATGCGTCTAAATCGGGGGTGTATTTACACCCCAATATAGCGTGGGAATCCAACAAACAAGGGATTCCTTTTATTACAGGGTACATCAGGCGCGGTTGGGGCGCAAAGAAAACTTCGCCACAATCTATCAGACTTGTTTTCGTCAATGGGCACTGAAAGGGTGATAGGGCAATAGCCTCATCGACAGATTTATCTATAACAATAACGGAAGTTGGGTTCAATTCGTTGAGAGAGAATGGCAACAGTTCATGTTTAATTATGTTATACCCAAGTGATTTTACGACAGTAGCAAGATTTTTAGCGTAACCGTGTGAATCCATGCGTTTTTTTGCCTTGACCCCAGCCAATTCATAGTCTGGCTCAAACAAAACTAAGAATTTTTTTGTTACTCGATATAGTTCTTGTAATATCGACATTTCATATCCGCCATTTGGCTCAATCGAATGTGCTGTATAAACAACATCAATTGCATTGTCGCATAGTGGAATAGCGGACAAATCAGCAACAAACAGTTTATGTGTGTCCGTTGTGTGTCCGTTGTGTGTCCGTTGTGTGTCCGTTGTGTGTCCGTTGTGTGTCCGTTGTGTGTCCGTTATATCTTCTTTCAAAAATTCTTTTGCAACTTTCAATCTCGACCATGAAATGTCAAATCCGTAACAACTCTCGCTTGAAATATCGATGCTTTGAATGATGCGCTTAAATGTAGTAGCTTCTCCAATCCCCGCCTCTAAAATTGAATTAAAAGCACCTAGTTTCCTTATCTCATCAGATAATTGATCTATATATCTGTGGTAAACAGTCGGATTGTTTTTGTACGAAAGCACATACGATCCTGCTTGATAGTCGTAGCTTATGAGTATAGATTCCTTTGAGTTTTTGTCATTCACTTCATTTATGAACCGAATAATATTCCCGCCTTGCTTATAGACTTCTTCTACTTGGTTAAGTATAGAACTTTTCAGCATATTGCTCCCTCCAAAAATGGCATAGCTTTTATTCAATTATGATTTTCTGAATTAAGTTGTCAAAACGCTTTATTGCTCGACTCCAATTCATGTGATATACGTTTTTTAACAGCTAATTTTGCGTTTCGACAAACGATGGCCGTGAGCAAAAAAGTGTCGCGCTCTCAAAACGTGAGAACGCGACATTGGCTCCGGGGCCGTCCCCGGTGGTCGAGGCAACAGGACTCGAACCTGCGGCATCTTGGTCCCAAACCAAGCACTCTACCAAACTGAGCTATGCCTCGCTGCTGTGTCGCCGGCAGTGTTGAAAGCGCACGGCGACATGTCTTGTCAGTAATACCTTCCCATGGTCATCAAATACAGTGCGTCATCTATTATAAATGATCTTTGTCAAAATTTCAAGTGCTTTTACCGCGATCGCCGACAAACCCGCGCGCGGCGCGTTTTGCGCGGTGAAAACCGCTCAGATCGCCGCATCGCCGCCGTTTTCAATCATTCGGTAGCCCACGCCCACTTCGGTAAGTATATATCTGGGGTCGGCCGGGTTGCTCTCAATCTTTCGCCTTAGGTTGGCCATGTTCACTCTCAAAGTGCGGTTATCGCCCGCGTATGGGCCCCACAGTTCCTTGCGCAGTGCTGTATAGGTGATGACCTTGCCGGCATTTTGCGCCAATAACATCAAGATTTTGTGTTCAGCCGGGGTTAGGTGAACCGGTTGATTATCCAGCAGAATCAGCCGCTTTTCGTGGTCGATGCAAAGTTTTCCGCCGTCAAAAAACTGAACTGGCCTGGCCGGGTCACTCAGGCGGCTTGTTGCCGGGCGCAGTGCGGTGCGCACCCGGGCCATCAGCACACTGTTGCTAAACGGCTTGGTGACATAGTCGTTTGCCCCGCGGTCAAGCGCGGTGACAATTTCCTCCTCCGCTTGTCTGGCTGAGACAATGATGACCGGCAGGGTAGTCCATCCCCGCAGCTGACCGAGTACTTCCATGCCATCTATATCGGATAACCCGAGGTCGAGCAAAATTAAATCCGGGCAGTGGGAGGCGGCCAGCGAAAGCGCTTCCTGCCCCGTGAAAACAGGGATAACCCGGTATCCGGACGCTTCAAGCTTGGCGCACAAAAAGTCGCTGATTGGCTTTTCGTCTTCTACGATCAGGATGGTTGGTTTCATGGCTGCTTTGTCTCCTCCGGTGCTTTTTGGGCGGGAGATGATGGCTGCCGCCGAAAAAACTGGCGGCGGCTACCCTGAAAGATAAGGGTTCCACAGTCACCGACTGCCAGCAAATCGCCCTCGTGAAATGGGACACGGAACACTTTTTCCTCGCCGGTTTGTGTAAGTTCAAAAGTTATCACACACGCCCGGTTGACCATTATCTTGCCGCGTCTCGTAGCCGGCTCTCTATGGTTTGATATCACCCGCGCCGGAACAGAAGTGACAGGCTGTGCGTTGTTGCGGATATACTCCCGAATCCCCCAAAGTGCCGCGACAAGAATGATCACAGACGTAAGTGGAATGGTTATCTCGATGGGCATATGTTTCCGCCTCTCTTAAACCGGCAGCGCAAACGTGACCCGCGCGCCCTGACCGGACAGGTTTTCGGCCACAATGATCCCGCCGTGCGCCTCGACGATGGTCTTGCAGATGGAAAGCCCGATGCCCAGTCCCCTGGCTGTGTCTTCGCCCTGCCCGCTTTGCCGCTCGGGGCGCAGTTCAAACAGGTGGGGCAGTATCCGCTGCGGGATTCCCGGGCCGTTGTCGGCCACACTCACCTCAGCCAGCTTTCGCTCGCGTACGGTTACCTCATTCATAGTGATGACGATTTTGATGCCCAACCCGCCGTGGCGCAGACAGTTATCCAACAGGTTGTTGAGCAGCTGGCCGACCAGCAAAGCGTCCATCCGGGCAAAGAGCAGGCGGTCGGCCTGCCGGATATTGATGTCCACTTGCGGGAAGCGCTTTCGAAAGACCGCAGCCGCCTGGCCGACCACTTCTTCCAGCGCTTCTTCGGTCTTTTCGATCCGCATCTGATTTTGCTGAATCCGGGTGATCGAAAGTACATTTTCGACCATTCGCAGCAGCCACTGCGCATCCGATTGAATCCCCTCAATCAGTTGGGTCTGCCGCTGGATGGCAAAGCTGTCCCGGTTTTCGAGCAATGTCTGACTCGCGCCGATCATATTGGTCAAAGGCGTGCGCAAATCGTGGGAAATCCCGCGAAGCAAGCTGCTTCGTGCCTTTTCGGTCTCTGCGCTGACAACCGCCTCCTGCCGCTGTGCATTGACCGCCTGTACCCGCAACGCCTGGGCGGTCTGGTCGGCGATCAGCTGATAGAACTCGCGTTCACTCGCGGTCAGCGGTTTGTCTTTGGCCGACACCCCGGCCACCCCGTAAATTACCCCGCCACAGAGCAGCGGCAGGTATTGCCCAACCGCGTCACCACAGATGGTCGTCCCCGCGCCGGTCGGCTCACCTTTCGCGCCGGAAATGGCCACGGCTTGCAATTCTTCCGGTGTGATAAACGCCTCTTCGGTGCGGTCTTCCCCTGCCTGACGAAAGTAAGGGCCGCCCTCGCGCAGGCGGCTCAGGTCGGTGAAGAGCGCGGCCGAGCGGTTCAGCTCATTTTTGAGGTAGTCGATGGCGTAGCGGGCA
The DNA here is from genome assembly GCA_009784625.1 of Oscillospiraceae bacterium. Lineage (GTDB taxonomy): Bacteria > Bacillota > Clostridia > Oscillospirales > Ruminococcaceae > WRAV01. Next base: position 88,001 of record WRBI01000002.1, read on the forward strand.
ACGCCGGCCTCGTCCCGGCTGGAGAGCATCTGGTTGTTGACCTGATAAAGCAGCCGGGCGCGGCTTTCTTTTGCTTGGGCAAGCAGCAAGCGGCGGCGGACAAGCAAACCGACAATACATGCCGCAACCGCCGATATCAATCCAACAAAACCGATCATCCAATGCATACACATTCCTCCATGACCACAAAAAGCGGAAGTGATTGCTCACTTCCGCTTAAGTATATACTTTTTAGCCGAGCAGCGCAATAAATATTCCGGCAAGCAGGGCTGAGCCGATCGTGCTTGAGACAATCGGGGCCATCGCATGCATGAGCAGGTGGTTGGAGGGGTTGAACTCCTGCCCGACTTTTTGGGATACCCGCGCGGCCATCGGCATAGCCGAGACCCCGGCGTTCCCGATCAGCGGGTTGATCTGCCCGTTTGTTAATTTGCAGAGCAGTTTGGCGACCAGCACGCCGCCCACCGTCCCCATTGAAAAGGCGAACAGCCCGAGCAGGATGACAAACACAGTCCTAAAATTCAGCACCCGCTCGGCGGTAGCTGTCGCGCCCACCGAAAACCCGATTAACAAAGTCAGGAAATAGAGCAAGTCCCCTTGCAGCATCCGAGCCACCCGGTCGGTCGCGCCGCTCTCGCGGATTAAGTTGCCCAGCATTAGCATGGACATCAGCGGCCCGGCTGCCGGTACGATCAGCAAAATGCCAACCGTCATCGCAATCGGGAAGATGATCTTGGTCTGGCGGGAAATCGCCTTGGGCGGCGGCATTACGATCACCCGCTCTTTGGGGGTGGTCAGCACGCGCATGATGGGCGGCTGAATAAGCGGCACCAGGGACATGTATGAGTAAGCCGCAATCGCGATAACCGGCAGAAGTTCGCTGGCCAGACGGTCGGTGATAAAGATGGCGGTCGGGCCGTCCGAGCTGCCGATGATGGCGATCGAGGCCGCTTCCTGCAAGGTAAAACCCGGGAAACCGGGGACAACCCCGCTGAGCGCGCCACCCAGAAAGATGGCTCCGGCAAAAGCCATTAAAATTCCCAGCTGGCCGCCAAGGCCGATAAACGCGCTCTTGGGCGAAGCCATAAGCGGCCCGAAATCAGTCATAGCCCCGATACACAAAAAGATCATAGGCGGGTAGATGCCCATCGCGATCCCCTGGTAGAGAAAGTAAAGCAGCCCGCCCTCGTCATAAGCCGAAAGGTTCGAAAGGGGCATATTGGCGACCATCATCCCAAAGGCGAGGGGCAAAAGCAAAAACGGCTCGTACTTCTTGATGACGGCCAGCCAGATCAGCGCGAAAGCAATCATAATCATGATCATATCCGGCACGGTCAGTTCGATAAACCCGACGCTTTCGAGAAAGCTTTGGGCAAAGCCCGCATCTTGCGTCATGGCCGCCTCCTATAACTGGAAGTATCCGGTGTGATTCACGACGGCGTCCAGCCGGTTGCCGTCCCGGCAAAGTGCGCAAGCGTCCGGCTTATAGACCTGGTAACCGGGTATACTTTCGCTGGTAAAGATCGAGTTCACCGAAATATCATGAACTTTTTCGGCCTGAAAGATGGTGCTGATCCCGACCAGCAGGCCGTTGTAATAGCTCAAACATTCAAGCGCCTGCATAAGTGACTTCCCGCTGGCCACCACGGCGGTGAGCAAAACCACATGCTTGTTATAGACCCAGCGCTCGGTGCTGCGCGGAAAGATCAATTGCCCCTGCATATTGCTTTTAGGCGTGATCACGCGGATTTCACGGTCGCTGTTGACCAGAGTGCCGCCGTTTTCGAGCAGCTCTTCGGCCAGGAACGCGCCGATGACCTCGGTTTCTTCCATACAGACAATGGTGTCTATCATACTGCCCGAAAGGTAGGGAACGGCCATCTCTCTGGCCACGTCGCGCGCAATCAGCGCGTCGTACTTAAGGCGGCTGGTGTCTAAATAGTGTGTGAGGTGAGATGTGCTGGTCGTGAAATGACCGGGGATAATGTCGATGCTGATCAGCTTGTTTTTGGGTGAAGTAATCGAAAAAGCGCGGTATTCCATGAGCCTGCCTCCTTGCGTCATCTGGCTGTCGTATAAAGTATAGTATAGCGGGTATTGTGTAAAGATGGTGTGAAGATTATGTATACTGCTTTGTGTTTGCCTCGCTGCGCTCATCCAGAAGTTCCTCTTGCAGCTCTTCGAGTTCGGCGATCTGCTCTTCAATCTCGGCCTTTTGCTCTTCGATTTCAGCGATCTCTGCCTTTACTTCTTCAATTTCAGCCATCGTTTCTTCGTATTCCAGCTTGCGCATCTTTTCTTCGGCCGCGTCGTGCTTTTCGGCCTTGATCTCCCAGTGGATGAGCAGGGTGATCGCGCCGCGCAACGCAATGATCGTGCCAAGAATTACCAGCTCGTTCCAGTCGCGCACCGTCACTGTGCGCAAAACTTCCCCGGCCAGCTTGAACTCCAGGGCCAGGGCAATCCCCTGGGCGAGCATCAGCTTGACATGCCGGTCTCGATGGAAGTAGTTCCACACACTTTTGCCCACCGTGGTCATCAAAACCAGCACACCGATCATATCGCACACAATAATCGCAATCTTGATCACAACTACTTCGACCTCGCCGGTCAAGATCAGTGCCTCGCTAATCGCCTCTAACATTTGCTCCCTATTCTCCCTTAATGAATTTGATGTTGCAAATCAGTATAGTACAAGATCGCACAAAAGACAACTATTTTGAATTTTACCTATTGACAGGCGCGATTTGTTCTGTTAATATACGAGTGTACTGTGTGTACTAGTTGTGCTAATACAATTAGGAAGGAGGTGCGCGTGTGATTCAACTTGATCTGCAAAGCCGCGTGCCCATCTACGAACAGCTCAAGAGTAAGATCTGTGAGCTGGCCATGGCCGGTGCGCTCAAGCCAAACGATCAGCTGCCGTCTGTGCGCAGTTTTGCACGCGATCTGGGCATCAACCCAAACACCGTTCAGAAGACCTATCAAGACCTTGAGCGGGAGGGAATTATCTACTCAGTGGCCGGAAAAGGCAGCTTTTTGAGCGACACCTTGCACCTGAACGCCCATCTTGAACGACACTACCTGAGCAAGCTGAGCGGGCTGGCAGCGTTGGCAAAGCGCTCGGGCATACCGCTGGGTGCAGCCTTGGAAACCGTGCAAAAGGCGTATGATGACAATTCAATACCGTCGGCGAGCTCCCAAACAGCTCCAATGACATCGCATGAGGAAAGGGGAAATGGCTGAGCACGCAGCCGTGAAGATACATTATGATCACGATGAACAACCTGACCAAGACCTTTGAGAACTTTACCGCCCTTGACAACTTCACCTCGCAGATTCCCGGCGGCTCAATTTACGGGCTGGTGGGCACGAACGGGTCGGGCAAGAGCACACTGCTCCGGCTGATTTCGGGCATCTACCGCCCGGACGGCGGCGAGATCCTGGTGTACGGCCAGGCGCCGTTCGAAAACATAGCGGTCAAATCTCAAATCGTACACGTCTCGGACGATTTGTATTTTTTGCCGCAAGCAACCATGGAGGATATGGCGCGCTTCTACGCGGGGATTTACCAGAGCTTTGACTACGAGACTTATCAGGCAATGGCCGGCCGTTTTCCGATTGACCCCAAAAAGAAGATCGGCAAGTTTTCAAAAGGGATGAAGCGGCAGACCGCGCTGATTCTGGCGCTTGCCTGCCGGCCAAAAATCCTGCTTCTGGACGAAGCCTTTGACGGCCTTGACCCGGTGATCCGCATCGGCCTGCGCAAAATTCTGGCCGACGCCATCTCGGGCGGCGAGGTCACCGTCATCATCGCCTCCCACAATCTGCGCGAGCTTGAGGATTTGTGCGATCACATGGGGCTTTTGCATCGGGGCAAGATTATCTTTGCCCGGGAGATCGACCAGGTCAAGTTAGGCTTTTGCAAAGTGCAGGCCGCGTTTAACCAGCTGCCAAGCGACGAGGCGCTGTCCGGGCTGGACATTGCCCAAAAGAGCGCGGCGGGCAGTGTGCTCACCCTGATTGTCCGCGGCAAACCGGACGAGATCAAGACGGTAATTGGCGGCCTTAACCCACTGTTCGTCGAAACGGTGCCGCTCACCTTAGAGGAAGTATTCATTCACGAGATGGAGGCGGTCGGCTATGACTACAACAAAATCATTTTCTAACTTGCGCGGCGGGCTCTTCGCCAGCGCTTTGCGCGCACAGCTGGGATTTGCGATCGCTTCGTTTATCTTTTTGTTTATCGCGATGGTTGTGCCGTTTTTAGTGAGTGCGCCCTCCCACAACAGCGGCTGGTCAATTGCCCGAGACGCCAGTGTGTATGAACTCGAACAGATGATCGCAAATTTCTACGCGAACGCGTTTTCTTACGGGGTTTACTTCGACCCATCGCAGACCGGTTTAATCGCGGTCATCCTCAGCTTTTTTGCCTTTGCCTGTGCGCTTTCTTCCGCTAAATATATGCACAGCATGAAGATGTCCGACCTTTACCACGCGCTGCCTGTCCGCCGTGAAAAGCTGATGCTGACCAATCTGGCGGCGTCCGCAATCGCCGTGCTCGGGCCGCTGCTTGTACTGACGGTTGGTACCATGCTGGGCATCTTGATCGTCTACGGCAGGTACGGCTGGGTTGGCGGCTGGTTCTTCAGCGTGATTCTCGCCGACTTTCTGGCCATTGCGGCGGTGTCCTTTGTCATGTACGCGTTCGCCACCTTTATCGCGGTGCAGGTGGGTACAACGTTTGACGCGTTTGCGCTGACCGGCCTGCTCGGGTTTTTGCCCACCGCCGTCTATCTGATCGGCGGGGCGATCTGGCAGTCCACCGTTTACGGTGCGGTCTTTTCCGCCGACTATGCCTTGCGGCTGAGCCCTTTCCTCTTCTACTTTGAGATTTTTCGGGTGAGAAGCCTGCCAATCGCGGCACACAGTGTGTGGGGCGCATTGCCGGTCTTCTTAGCCTGGACAGCAATCGGCGTTGGGCTGCTCTACGCGGCTACCCTGCTCTACAAGCGCAGAAAGAGCGAGCTGGCCGGTACCACCCAGCCGGAAGGCCGCTTGCAGATGATTGCCAAGTTTTTCTCCGCTTTTTGCGGCGGAGCGATCTTCTTAGCCATCTTTAACGATTACCCGCTGGCCGGCCGGATGTTTGTCATACTACTGGCCACAGTGGCAATCGGCCTGATTGCCGAGCTGATCCTCGCCCGCGGGGTGCGCAGTATGAAGCGCAACATAAAGTGGCTGGCGCTGGCCGGGCTGGTCTACAGCCTGCTTTATCTGGGCGCGACTATGGATATTCTCAACCATGCGCAGAGAATCCCGGCCTCCAACAGCATTGTCGCGGTCAGCATCGATTACCGCGGCCGGTTTGAAAACGAAAACCACCCATCCTGGGTTATGCCCGGTCAGGCCTGGAATGTCACCCGCCCGCTGACAGAGCCCGAAAGCATTGAAATTGTCCGGGAAGTACACCGCCGGGCGGTCGAAGACCATTTCGCCGAGCGGCAGGAGTGGGCGAATATCACAGGGGTGTCCTCTTACAATTTTATGGGCTTTGCCACCCGCTGGAGTTCAAACAACATCCACATACGGTATCAGCTTTCCAACGGGCGCACCTTTGAGCGCCGGTATCCCAGCATGAATAGCGACACATTCCGCCTGCTCACCGGCCTGGAGGCCCAGCCCGACTTTATCGCGGCCAACCACCCGATCTTCTTCATGGAGGACTACCGGCAGGTCACAAACCGCGGGCCGATTGAGATCGAAGCCATCCTGATCTCGCTGACAGGCGGCCCCAGCCGGTCAACCCTGAGCGGCGAACAGGCCGAGCGGCTGGCCAGAGCACTGCGGGAAGACATGCTGCGCGAAACCCTGGACGAAGTCCGCAGGCCGGTGCACCCCACTCTTGGCTTTGTTACGCTTAACTACAACGAGGCGCGGCAGCAACCACAAGACCGCAGATGGCATATTGTCACAACGCAGGTACCCATCACAGCCGGGTATACAAGCACGCTGGCTGTGCTCGAAGGCTTGGGCGCGGCAGACATTCTGCGCCCGGATTTTGCGGAAGTCCACGAAATACTGGTCATTGACTTTGTGGACGGGCTTTCGTTCGGACACAGGGGTGAGCGGGTGGTCAACCTGAGTGTAGGCAACCGGCATGTCACCGACCTGCGGATGATTTTGGAAGATCAGCGCGACCACCCCGAATCTTGGGACAACCGCCAAGTCTTCAGCATCACAAACCCGGATGAGATCGCAAACTTGATGACCCGTGTGCATACAACTTTGCTGCTAGACGATGAAATCATCGGCCGCGCGGTTTATCTCCAAGCATATGGGTCGTACGACCGCTCGCTGTTCGCCGGGTATGTTCTAATCGAAGACCTGCCGGTCAGTATCCGCAGTCAGGTCGCCGACCATCTAAACGAGCGAATCGCCGTGCGCGACGCCCACCCTGCACAAGCACAGCGCTGACACACACCTTCGGCACAACAATATCGATGGCAGGCAAACATGCTTAACGGCGGTTTGCCTGCCATTCTTTTTTAGATTACGGCGAAATATATATCTTGACATATTTTCAGACTTGAATATTGAACCGAACTCGTGTAAAATTATTGTCAATAGTGGACACAGCTTTATATGGAAGGGGGTATCTGATGCAACTGGTGCATATGAATGACATTGCGGTCGGTATGGTGGTCGCCCAGGATGTGCCCGCGCCCAAAGGCAGTATCCCACTGGTGCGCAAAGGGGCGGTCGTGGACAGAGAAGTCCTCAGAAGGATGCGCTTGCATGATGTTCACTTTGCCTTTATTTCCTCCGCTCAGCCGCCTGCCAGGCGAAGTGAAGCGCCGGACGCGCCGTCGCGGATTCACATGCCCACCATCAAGCCGGTGATCAGCGACGCTTTGCGGGCTGAAGGCGTCAGCAGCCTGGAGGACTTGTTCGAACAGGCGTCTATCGGGCTTTCAGATGTGCACGGCTCAACCACCTCGGTCATCAAAAACATCACCAACGTCGTCGATCGGCTGGTAGAATCCCTGGATGGCCAGTCGGTGGTCAGCGTTTTGAATTTAAAGAGCCACGACGACTACACTTATCACCACTCAATGAGTGTTGCGGCGCTGACCATCGCAATCGGCCAGCAGATGGGCTTTAACAAAGAAACACTTCAGCGGCTGGGCAAGTGCGCAATGCTCCATGACATTGGCAAGATTTCAATCCCCACCGAATTGATCAACAAGCCATCCCGGCTTTTGCCCGAGGAGTTCGCGACCATGAAAGGCCACAGCACAGCCGGACACGGCTATCTGACCCAAACTTTCGGGGACGAAGATTTGCTTCAAGGGGTCGTCCAACACCACGAACGGGTGGACGGCTCGGGTTACCCATATGGCGCAAAAAAGGAAAATATCCACCCATGGAGCAAAATCATCTCGGTGGCCGACGTTTACGACGCGCTGACCTCCAACCGGTCTTACCGCACGGCGAGTTCACCCGGCGACGCCATCGAATTTCTGATGGGCGGCGTTGGCAAAGACTTTGACTTTGATGTTGTCGAGTGTTTTTTACAAAAGGTCGAAATTTACCCAATCGGCAGCAAAGTTCAGCTTTCGACCGGCCAGCTGGCAGTCGTTTACAACAGCGAAAACAAGCTGCGCCCGGTGGTTCGGGTTTTGTCAACCGGCGATATCTTAGACCTTTACCGCGATAAAAACTGCCGAAGTGTAATCATCACAAATATCCTGGATTTAAACAGCTAGAACCTGTATGCACAAAAGTGAAAGCCACCGCATGAATACAGCTCCTTAACGATTTTCTCCAGCCGTCAACCCGCCGCCCTTTGTTTGGGCGGGCGGGGCTGATCACTTTTACTACATTTTTTGTGCTGCCGGCGCAAGGGTTTTGCCGGCTTGCCCTTGCTTTTTTTTGACAAACACGGTAGACTAAATTATATATGCGCACAATAAACACAACCACAATTACTGTTAGGGGGCTTTGCACCATGTCAGAAGTGAACGCTGTCGAATATGTATCCGGGTTGATTGCCCGCGCGCGCAAAGCGCAAAAAATTGCCGAGGGTTACGATCAGGCAACTGTGGACAAACTCTGTGCGGCCATCACCTGGGCCACCGTCAAAGAGGAAGTGGCCAGAAAAATCGCAAAACTCGCCTACGATGAATCACAAATGGGCGTTGAAGAAGCCAAGTATGTCAAGATGCAAATTAAGCCGCGCGGCGCTTTGCGGGATATGCAGGGTCAAAAGTCGGTCGGTATCATCGAAGAAGACCCGGCCAAGGGCCTTGTCAAGTACGCAAAGCCGATCGGCGTCATCGGCGGAATTGCCCCTTGCACCAACCCCGAAGCAACCCCGGTCATCAAGTCGATGTTTGCCATCAAAGGCCGCAACGCCATCGTCTTCGCCCCGCATCCCCGCACCAAGAAGACCAACGCTTACATCTGTGAGCTGATGCGCGCCGCCCTCAAAAAATACGGTGCACCCGAAGATTTGATCATCGCCATCGAAGAGCCGACCCTTGACATCACAAACGAACTGATGAAGCAGTGTGACCTGATTGTCGCAACCGGCGGCGGCGGGCTGGTCAAAGCCGCTTACGCTTCGGGTACACCGGCTTACGGGGTGGGCGCAGGCAACGCTGTAGTCATCATCGACGAGACCGCCGATTTGGACGACGCCTGCGAAAAAGTCATGCGCTCGAAGACTTTTGACTACGCCACCAGCTGTTCGGCCGACAACTCGATCATGGTCAAAGACACCGTTTACGACGCTGTCATTGAAAAGCTGAAAGGTCAGGGCGGCTATCTGTGTTCGGCGGATGAAAAAGCCAAACTGCAAGCGGTCATGTTCCTGCCGGACGGCCACCTCAACCCCAAAGCCGGGCTGGCTGCCCAGGCGCCCGAAGTGATCGCCAAAGCCGCCGGAATCAGCATCCCGGACGGCACAAAGTTTATGATGGTCGAATCGACCGGCTTTGGCGCAGAGCATCCTTTCTCGGGCGAAAAGCTGTCGGTTATCCTCAATGTATACAAATACGCCGATTTCGACAAAGCCATCGAGATGATCAACGATATTCACGAGTGGTCGGGTAAAGGGCATTCCTGCGGGATTCATACCAAGGACACCGCCCGGGTACACAAGCTGGCCGAGCGGACTTACACCTCCCGGATCATGGTCAACCTGCCGACTTCGGCCGCCAACAGCGGCAACTGGTTTAACGGTATGCCTTTCTCGCTTTCGCTTGGCTGTGGCAGCTGGGGCGGCAACGCGTCTTCAGAGAATATCACCTGGAAACACATGATCAACACCACCTGGGTCTCTTCCCCCATTCCGGTGAGCGTCCCCTCTGACGAAGAGTTGTTCGGCGACATCATGAAGGACTAACTGAAAACCAACACCGCACCCTCACTTTAGCGCGGGATTGGCAAACCGGAATTTAGACATCGTGTAAAAAAACGGTATGACCTTGCGGTCATACCGTTTTTTGATTCCCGCAGGGCGGGGTATTCGACTTCCTGTTGGCCTATTGTTTCCGAGAGCACATTGCCGCTTAGATTTTGATAATCTTTAAATCCCGTTCCATTGTGCGGGCATAGTCGATGGCATAAGCGGTGTCGCGGTCAGCACGCTCGCCGCAAACAGCGATCACCCTGTCGGCCTGCCCGATCAGGTACCGGGTGACGCTTAACTGGTAATTTTGTCGGCTGATGTCGCGTAACGGCTTGACGGCACTGCACCTTAAAAGCAATTCTCGGTCAAGTTCTTCGCAGCTTTGCGAGATCATCAGCTCCAGAAAAATGTCCGGATAACCCCTGCGCCGCCTGGCTATCTGCCAGGCAAAGAGCGCCCCCGCGCTCTCCCGATATTCCACCAAAAACGTTCTGTATCCGTCCTTCAGCGCCAGACTAACTTCCCGCTCAAGTTCTCTCTCAACACAATCCCATCTGTCGGCGGGGATTTCCCCATAGCCGATTACGCAGCATGTTTTCTCCTGCAATCAATATTCCTCCTTTTGTATGTTCGATTTATAGATCATAGCATATGACCATTATACAGAACATAATAGGGTTATGCAATATATGTGGGGGAATAGTAAATGATTGTTTACACACCGTTGTGGCACACTTTGGAAAAACGAGGGTTTACAACGTATACGCTGCGAGTGAAACATGAAATCAGCAGCAGCACCATACAGCGGTTGAAGAAAAACATGCCGGTATCAACTCATACACTCAATATGTTTTGCAAACTTTTAAATTGCACTTTATCAGATATTGCAGAATACATCCCGGACGAAAAAACCCCCACCCCCGCGCCTCATAAATAAAGTGCGGGGGTGGGGTGGGTTTGCGTGCGCTTAATCGATGGCCGCCAGCAAACTTTCACAGATGAAGTCGACGATCTGGCTGCTCAGATGGGGATGGATGGGCAGTGCGAGCAGGCGGCCGTCCAGCGCGCGGGCGTTGACCAGCATCTTGCGGTTCCACTCGTTGTCCGCCCTTTGCAGCCCACAAAGCGGCGGCCCGCTTGGTATGTTTGCTTCAAAAAGACGCTTGATCACGGATGACCGGATCCCGTCTCGGGGGAGCGCGACCACCAACTGGCTGTAGACGCTTTCGCTGCCCTCGACCATCTGTTGAAGCCGCAGCTTGCCGGTCAGATTTTTTCGGTACCGCTCGGCCGCCCACCGCCTGCGAATGTCTTCGGTATGCAGGCAGTCCAGTTTTAAACGGGTGAACGCCAGATCGGCGCTGGCCATAGAGCTATCTGGGCAAAGCGTGTCCAGCCGCTGTTGTTTGCCCGCCCTGCGGAGCTGGGTCAGGCGCTCGGCGTCCTCATTATTTTGACAGAAGACCGCGCCCCCGCCCATCTCGTCCAGAGGGCCGGAGGATGCGAAAGACGCCACCGAAAACCGCCCGAAGTTGCCGGTCATCCGCCCTTTGTACCGCGCGCCGAACGCGCCGGAAAGGTCTTCGATCATGGTCATCCCCCGGTTCTCGCAGATTTGCGCGAGTTCCCGCATATGGGCGGGCGCGCCGAAAATGTCGGTGGCGATCAGCGCGCGAACAGCCGGCTGTCCGTCTTTTGAAAGTTTACTGATCGCATATTCAAGACAGAACGGGTCGACCGTGTATGTATTCGGGTTGATGTCGGCAAAAACCGGGTTCCCACCGGCCAGGCGAATCCCCTGTACCGGCAGGGCACAGCCAAGCGCCGGGCAGATGACCCGATCGCCCGGCGTTATCCCGGCGGCCAGCAGGGAAAGGGCAATCCCGGTAGCCGCGTCAGAGACGGCCAGACAGTGGGCCGCACCCACCCAGGTGGCCAGCCGGTCTTCAAGCGCCTCGGCTTCTTCCCCCAGGATCAATTCAAGCGGCCCGGCCTGTGTGCGAAGCATTTCACCGCGCACCCTCTCTTCGCCCGCATCGATCATCGGCTTAAAGCTCAACTTTTCCATATCCAAGCCCCCCGTTAAAGCGTGTGCTCACAATTATACTCTGCGTAGAAATCACATCCTGTCGAAGTCGCGCCCCGCATTTTCTTTTAGCCGCAATTGTGGTAGAATGGGTTCATAGTGGGGTGACTTTATGAGACTGCTGCACACATCCGACTGGCATTTGGGCAAGAGCTTGTTCGCTTTCTCACTGCTTGAGGATCAGGAATATTTTCTGCGCGAACTGCTCGGGTTGCTGAAAGCCGAGCGGGTTGACGCGCTGCTCATTGCCGGGGATATCTACGACCGGCCTGTGCCGCCTGCCGGCGCAGTGCGGCTGTTCGACTGGTTTTTGCGTGAGGCGGTGGCCGGGCTGGGCGTGCGGGTGCTGGCAGTGGCCGGCAATCACGACAGCGGTGAGCGGCTCGAGTTCGCGAGCACCCTGCTGGGCGGGGCGGGCTACCACATCGCCGGAAAACTCGGGCAAGAGATTCCACCCGTCGTGCTGGCCGATGAGCACGGGCCGGTGCAAATTCACCTTCTGCCCTGGATTTTCCCGGCCGACGCGCGGATGGCTTTGCCCGGCTGTCAGGCTAAAAGCTTTGACGAGGGGTATAAAGCGGTGCTCGGCCACATGCTGCCCGGCCTGCATTTAAGCGCGCGAAATATAATTGTCGCCCACGGTTTTTTTGCCGGGGCGGGCGGACAGGTGCTTACCAGTGAATCCGAAGTCAGCGTCGGCGGGATGGATTTGACCGACAGCCGGGTCTTCTCGTCTTTTAGTTACGCGGCACTCGGCCATCTGCACGCCCCGCAGACGGCGGGCTGCGCGCACATCCGCTACAGCGGCAGCCCGATCAAATATTCGCTGTCCGAAGAGATTCAGCGCAAGTCGGCCACCCTGATCGAACTGGGCAAGCCGAGTGAGGTGGCTGTCCGCGAAATTCCTCTGCCCGCTCTGCGGGATCTGCGAACGGTCAGCGGCTCGTTTGATGACCTGATGAACCCGGCCTGGCACGCGAATCAAAATTTTGGCGACTACGTCTTCGCCGAAATCACCGACCCGGGTGCACTCTACCCGATGGAAAAATTGCGCACACTCTTTCCCCGCCTGCTTGGGCTTCGGTTCCCACTGACCGGCGGGGAAGATGGGGCTGTCCACCGGATCGGCGGCAGGCGTGAAAACTTAAGCCCGGTCGAGCAGTTCTCTCGATTTTACCGCGCGGTCAAGGGGGAGGACATCCCGGACAGGCATCTGCGCCTGCTCGAAGAAGTCGCCGCGCACTCGCCGGAAGATGAGGTGGCGCCGTGAATCCGCAAAAATTAACCATCGAGGCATTCGGCCCCTACGCCGGGCGGGAGGAGATCGACTTTAGCCGGCTCCAGTCCCAAGGGGTTTTTCTGATTTTAGGGGATACCGGGGCGGGAAAAACCACCATCTTTGACGCGATCACTTTCGCGCTTTACGGCGGGGCAAGCGGCGATGGCCGCGCCCCCAGGAACTTCAAAAGCCACCACGCCCCTGCCAACCGGCTCTGCAAAGTCGAGTACACATTCACACTGGGCGAAAAAACTTATCACATCGAGCGCCGCCCCACGCAGACCGCCCCAAAACGGGACGGCTCTTTGCGCGAGGTCACCGAAACGGCGCAGTTAACTCTGCCGGGCGGCGAAATCCTCTCCAGGCGGCAGGCGGTCAACGACAAGGTTAAAGAACTTCTTGGGCTGGACCGGCTTCAGTTTAAACAGACGGTAATGCTGGCGCAGGGCGAGTTCCGGCGGCTGATCGAGGCCAATTCAACCGAAAAGCAGGAGATCTTCTCCCGGTTGTTCGAGATCGCGCCCTACGCCCGGCTGACCGCTCAGCTGAACGGGGAGGAGAGCCGGCTGCGGACAAGGCTGGAAGACAGGCACCGCGAAATCTCCCGCCGGGTAAGTGAGCTGGCCAGACTGGGCTATGCTTTTTTAGAGGACGAGGACGCGGCCTACCGCCCTTACAGCGAGATTGCCGGTCCGGTTGAATCGGCGCTTGCGGAAGATCAGACCGCTCTGGACGAAATCGCACGCGAAATCGCCGGCCTCGAGCGCGAAAAATCGTCCCTTGACCTGCCCGGTGCGTCCGCGCTCAACCAAAAATTGAAGCAGCTATCCGCCTTAAAAGCGGCCTGCAAGGAGCTTGAGCAGGCCGCCCCGGCTATGGCCAAAAAGCAAAAGCGTTTGCTGCTGCTGGTTTCCGCGCGGGAACTGGGCGAGCAGGAGGGCATTCTGAGGGACACGAAAGATTTACTGCGCGAGGACGCCAAGCGGCTGACCGCGCTGGAATCAGAAAAAGAGCGGGTGGCGGCCGAGCTGGCCGCGGCCAAAGATTACCCCGCCCGGGCGGACGCGCTGCTCGCCGAATCGCTCAATGCAGACCGCGAAGCCGGTGACATTGAGGCGCAGATCGAACGCTCATACGCCGCCGCGTCCCGGCGGGAGAAGCTCGGCGAAGTCGAAACCGCGATTGCTCAAACCCGCGCGAGACTGGATGGTTACCGGCTGCATGTAAAGTTAAACGAAGGAAAACAGCGGATGGCCGATCTGGAATCACTGATCGCCGCCCGGCGTGACCTTGTTTTGTCCCGCGCGCAAATCAACCAAAAGCAAAAAGACGCCGAAGACGCCGCACTGGAATATGACGCCGCATTTTCCGCCTTTCGGGAAGGGCAGGCCGCTCTGCTGGCCGCCGGGTTGGAGGTGGACGCTCCCTGCCCGGTCTGTGGGTCGAACCACCACCCGTCCCCGGCCAAAGCCGAGCGCGGACTGCCGCCCGCCCAAAACTTAGAGTCCGCCAAAAGTCGGAAAGAAGCCGCCGATCACGCGTTACAATCCACAAAGCTGGCGCAGGAACAACAGATTGCCCGCCACCATCTCTGCCTGGGCCGCCTCGGGATGGAAGAAAGCGACCAAACAGCTGAAGAACAGTTTGCTGTACTGACCGAAGAGCACGCCCGCGCGTTGGCCGCGCACCCCAACCTCCCCCCTGCCCCGGATGATCTTTCGGACGCGATCGCATCGCTTGAGCACAAATTGGCCGATCTGAGTGAGTTGGCCGCCGGTCACCGAGCTGTCCTGGCGGCGCTGCCCGATCTGCCCGATCTCGAAAAACAAAAAGAATCAATGACTGCCCTGCGCGAGCAGGCCGAAGAAAAATCCAGACTGGCAAAAGACTTGACCCGCGCTTATCAGGAATTCAAATCAAGCCTCGACAGGCTGTCCGCGCAGACCGAAGCCGGGCGGGCGCATCTGGCTGCGGTCAAAGAGCAGTTTTTGCGACAGCGCGAATCGTTCAAATCCCGGATCCAAGACTGCGGGTTTGCGGGTTATGACGACTACGCCGGTTATCGGATCCTGTGCGGAGAAATCCCCGACATCCAGACAGAGCTTGAAGTTTACACCGCCCGAAAAACCGGCTCACTCGCGCGGCTGGAGGCGCTGAGCGCCGAGACCGCCGGTCGTGAGCCGGTCGATATTGAAGCGTTGAAAGCGCGGGAAACGGCTATCCTTGTCCGCTTAAGCAGCCTGCGTGAAAACCAAAGCGAGCGGGGGCATAAGATTACGGCCGCATCCCGCTGTTTGAACGAGCTGAAAGAGCTTCACGCGCAAAACGCCGAAATCGGTTGCCGACACGGGCAGCTGCGCGAACTGACCGCATTGGCCAAAGGCAGCGGCCCGCCCTACATCAGCTTTGAGCGATATATTTTGACCACTTTCTTTGAAGACGTCATCCAACTGGCCAACATCTATCTGATGGAGATGACCGGCGCGCGATACCAGCTGATCCGCCGTGAAAAGCCGGGGGCGCGCAGCGCCGGGCTGGAGATGGGTGTGTTTGACCACTACACCGGCAGCCGGCGGGACGTCTCCACTTTGTCGGGCGGCGAGGGCTTTAAGGCATCCCTCTCGCTGGCGATGGGGCTGTCCGACCTGGTGCAGATGCAAGCGGGCGGGGTGCGGCTGGACGCGCTCTTTGTGGATGAGGGGTTCGGCTCGCTGGACGAAAAGTCGCTGGACGCGGCCATCGGCACTTTGCTCACCCTTCAAAAACGTGGCCGGATGATCGGGATAATCTCACATATCCGCGAGATGGAAAATTATATCCCCACCCAGATCAAAGTCATCCCTTCAACCACCGGCAGCAAAATCACACTTAACAGTTGAAAGAGTGCGCCGTGGGGAGCGTTGCCCTGCCATCGCGCAGATATTCACCCGCCTTTTGGCTCATTAGGGTGTGTTGACACAAATGGGAATGCACGGATTATGAGTGAATTTTCGAGCATATCAAGGCGGAGGAGGAAGGAATACTATATGTATTCCGCTGAGACTCTTCGCTGTATGGGCGCTCATCGTCAGTACTTTGTAACGACAACGAAGAAAGGCTCAAAATTCACCAAAATACGGCGTTCAGCTTTGTGTCAACACGCCCTAATACGCAAAGCATTGCCTGCGGTTTTCTGGCGCGGTGACGAGCAAATCTACACTGTGCCGACACGCCAAGCGATTCCAAGGCAACTTTGCTTGCAGAATATCCGAATTTGTGTTACAGTTATGGATAAAGAAACCGATAATAATAGAAAGCCGCCCGTATGGGTTCTTAGAATCTGTGTTCAATAACGAGAAATGCTGCGGGCCGAAGCGATTTTTTCGCCAGGCAAGGAAATTTTTTGCGGCAATGCTTTGTGCATTGTAAAGAAAATTGACGAAGCATAGCGGAAAAATCGCCGGCTCGGGGCGTTTTGAGTATTGAACACAGGTTCTTAACCCTGGTTGCAGTGAGGGAGTGTTTTTCTTGTCTTTTTTGAAGAAGCTGTTTAAATACAAGTTACAGTTTGTCTCGACCGAGGCGCCGGCCAAAGCCGCCGAAGAGGGCGCCGAGCCGGCCGGAGACAGCGAAGAAGAAACCTCTGTGCTCAACGCCGAGCAGGAGGGCGAAGGCGCGTCCGCGCCGGACGAGACCACCGACAATACACCCAAAGACAAAAAGCAGCTGGCCAAAGAGAAAAAGGCCAAAAAAGCCAAAGAAAAGGCCGAGAAGAAAGCCGCAAAAGCTAAGGCAGCGGCCGAAAAGAAAGCCGCAAAAGCCCAAGCAAAAAAAGAAAAGAAACCAAAAGCAAAAAAACCAAAACCCGCTAAAAAGCCGAAACCCGCCAAAGCCAAAGCCGATGGCGAGGGCAAAAAGAGCAAAAAAGGCTTGATCATCGTTGCCGCGGCGGTTGGCGTGGTCTTGATCGGCGGCGGGGTTGCTGCATTCCTGCTCTTTTTCGCGGGGTCTGACCCTACGCCGGAAGAGCTGCTGGTCATCGCCCAGGAACACACCTATGAAGGCGAATACGAGTACGCGATGGAAATTTTCAACGACCTTATCTTCGCCGAGGATATGGATGCGGAAATTGTCGTGCTCTCCTACCTTGGGCTGGCCGACGCGCTGGTCGCCACCGACCAGCTTGAGGGCGCGATTGCCCGGCTGCAAATCGGATACGAAGACACTGAAGACCCGCTCCTCTATGAGCGGCTGCAAGAGCTGGTTCCCGATGAAGAGGATGACGTTGCCCCCGCCGACCTGCCAATCCGCTGGGCAGACTCTGAATTTGAGCGGATTATTCGAATCGCAATCGACCGGGAAACCGGCGAGATTCGTCCAAGCGACCTGGCCGGAATCTCCACTTTAAAAATCCTGGGCCCCGATCACGTGACCACCCAGGCGGGTGAGCTGAACACCATGAATTTTGTGGACGGCTTTCGTTTTCGCGGCGAATTCTTCTCCGAGCGGGGAGAAATCACCAACCTGGACGACCTTGTTCACTTTACCGGACTGAGGCGGCTGACCATCGGTTATCATCAAATCCGCGATATCAGCGGGGTTTCCAGGCTGCAAAACCTGACCATGCTCGGCTTGTACGCAAACGACATCTCCGACCTTACCCCGCTTGCCGGGTTGACCGACCTTCAGCACTTGTTCCTTTACTACAACCGGATTTCCGACCTCACCCCGCTGAGCGAACTGGCCGGTTTGCGGGAACTCTCGCTCCAGTTCAACAATATTGAAGATGTCTCGCCGCTGAGCAATTTGCACAATCTCAGCCATTTGTTTTTGAGCAACAACTCGATCAGTGACCTGAGTCCGCTGGCCGGGCTGAACAATCTGTCTTTCCTGGGTGCGCAAAACAATGAGATCAGCTATATCGGGCCGGTGGCCGACATGCCCGCGCTGGCTGACGCAAGTTTTGTGGATAACCCGGTCTCAGACTTCTCGCCGGCCGAGAATTTACAGAGCGTTAATCAGTTCTAAGAAGACACATTGATTGATCATTACAAAACGTTCCCCGCCCCACCGAAACCGGTGAAGCGGGGAACGTTATTCTTGGTAGCCCTCTGCCCAGACCGCCTCGCCGCGCACCAAAGAGGCAGGCAGGTCGAGCACCCGCTGGTTGCCGCTTCCCCTCAGATTCAAGGTCAAATCCCGCAGATCGCGGTCAAACCGCCCGTCAACGAGCAGATCGATTTCGGGCAGCAATGCGGCCAGCGCCGGTTCCCGCTCTTTGAGTTTTAACAGTTCCTCAAACGTGTAGCCGGTAAAGCAGATCACGTCTTTCCCGCGCTCTTTTGCCCCGCGTGTCAGCGGCAAAAGCTCGCCCGAACGGGAAAGCGGTTCGCCGCCGCTCAGGGTAATCCCTTTGAGCAAGGGATTTTTGTCCAGTTCCTCAAGGATGTCGTCTGCCTCGATCTCCCATCCCCCGTCAAAGTCGTGGGTGCCGGGGTTGTGGCAGCCGGCACATTTGTGCGGGCAACCCTGTGTGAAGACGGTCAGCCGCAGCCCCGGACCATCCACCACGCTCTGTTTGACCACGCCCGCCACCCGTATCTTTTGTGCCATTTCTAACCTCTTTTCAGTTGAAAGTTAACAATGATGGTTTCACTGCGCGATGATTTAAAATCTTGTCCGCATCGCGGACTCATTCACTGTCAATTGTCAACTGTCAATTATCATCAGCTCGCCGGATCAACCGCGTAGACCGGCATCGTCATCTCATGCTTGACCCGCTCGGATTCCTCAATCCGCTTAGCGTCGTTAAAGCGGTCCAGCGTACCGACCAGGTAACCGGTAATCCGGCGAATCCGCTCAAAGTTGGGGCCATCTTCTTCGGCGCGGCCACAGCGCGGACACTCGTTGTCGATGATCCCGTTAAAGCCGCAGACCGGATCCCGGTCAATCGGGTGGTTGATCGAGCCGTAGCCAACCCCCGTCTCTTTCATATAGCGGACAATGCTCTCGAACGCTTCCAAATTTTTGCAGGGGTCGCCGTCCAGTTCGACGTATGTGATGTGGCCGGCGTTGGTCAGTGCGTGGTAGGGCGCCTCCAGCCGGATCTTGTCAAACGCGTTGATGCCAAAATGTACCGGTATGTGGAAGGAGTTGGTGTAGTATTCCCGGTCGGTGATCTCGGGGATGCTGCCAAACCGGGCGCGGTCGATCCGGACAAACCGGCCGCTCAGCCCTTCGGCGGGGGTGGCCAGCAACGTGAAGTTAAACTTTGTCTCCCTGGCTTTTTGGTCGATCTTGGCCCGCATAAAACCGATGATATCGAGCCCCAGGTTCTGCGCTTCCTGTGTTTGGCCGTGATGGGAGCCGATCAGCGAGACCAGCGCTTCGGCCAAACCGATAAAGCCAATGGCCAGCGTGCCGTGTTTAAGCGCTTCGCCAATCAGGTCATCCGGGTCCAGTTTTTCCGAATCCATCCAAATCCCCTGCCCCATCAGGAACGGGAAGTTGCGCACTTTCTTTTGGGCGACGATCTTATAGCGATCCATCAGCTGTTCGTAGCAGAGCTCAAGCTTGCGCTCAAGTTCCTCAAAGAAGAAATCGACGTTGCCGTTCGCGTTCAGGGCAATCCGCGGCAGGTTGACCGAGGTAAAGCTCAGATTCCCGCGGCCAAAGGTGGTCTGGCGGCCGGGGTCGTTGAGGTTTGCGATTACCCGTGTCCGGCAGCCCATATACCCGACCTCGGTTTCGGGCACGCCCGGGCGGTAGAACGCCTTGTTAAACGGCGCATCCAAAAAGCTGAAATTGGGGAACAGCCGCTTGGCGCTGACCTGACAGGCCAGCCGGAACAGGTCGTAGTTGGGGTCTTCGACGTTGTAGCTGACCCCCTCTTTGACCTTGAAGATATGAATGGGGAAGATCGGGGTCTCGCCGTTGCCAAGACCCGCCTCAGTGGCCAGCAGAACCGACTTGGTGACCAGCCGCCCCTCCGGGCTTGTATCTGTCCCGTAATTGAGGGAGGAGAACGGAATCTGCGCCCCCGCCCGCGAGTGCATGGTGTTCAAATTGTGGACAAGGGCCTCCATCGCCTGATAGGTCGCCCGCTCAACTTCGGCTTTGGCGTGCTTTGCGGTGAACGCGAGCAGCCGCTCACAGTCGACGTCCTCTTCGGTCTCAATCCCCTCCAGCATGGGCAGGATCGCTTCATCAAACCCGTTATCGCCGGCCAGCACCGGGTGGAGGCCGAAGTCCCGCTTGACCACCTCAATCAACTCTTTCGCGATTTCACCGGCGTTTTCGATCCCCGCGAAATCGAGGGATTTTTCCAGGTTGCGCCGGTAGAGCTTGCGGTAGCTTTTGGCTACCCCTTTGCCCATCGCGTAGTCAAAGTTGGGGATGCTCTGGCCGCCGTGCTGGTCGTTCTGGTTGGACTGTATGGCGATACAGGCCAGCGCCGCGTAGCTGGCAATGTCCTGCGGCTCGCGGATATAACCGTTACCGGTCGAGAATCCGCCGTCAAACAGCCGCTCAATGTCGATCTGACAACAAGTAGTGGTCAATGTCAAAAAGTCGAGGTCGTGTATGTGAATTTCGCCCTCAGCGTGGGCTTTGGTGTATTTGGGATCGAGAATAAACATCGAGTAAAACTGCTTTGCGCTCTCCGAGCCGTATTTGAGCATGGTGCCCATGGCTGTATCGCTGTCGATGTTCGCGTTTTCTCGCTTGATATCGCTCAGTGATGCCTCTTGGAAAGTGAGGTCCTCAAAAGTGCGCATCAGCTTGGTATTCATCTCCCGAATGCGGGTGCGCTCCGCCCGGTAGAGGATGAACTCTTTGGCGGTGCGCGCGTGGCCGTTCTCGATCAAAACTTTCTCAACAGCGTCTTGAATGGCCTCAACCCCGGGCGGCGTATCGCCGCAGCTTTCGACAAGACACCACTCAACTTTCTCGGCCAACAGAACCGCTGTCTCAAAGTTTGAGCCCCCCAGCGATTTGGCCGCCCCATAAATTGCGTCCGCGATCTTTTTCCGATCGTAGATGACCGTCCGCCCATCCCGCTTAACAATCGTACTAATCATGGTTGTCCTCCTAATCCTCTCGCCGTCTTCTGGTGCGCCCGCCCCTCGTACCGTTCGCATAAAAATTCCGGCTAATTCGGTCGCTTTCGCAATATAGCGTAAAAAAATAACGCTAAGCGCTATATCTTGTGCTTTTATTTTATTGTACAGCTTGTGCTGTGCTTTGTCAATATCATTTCTGCCAAAATTTTGATTGGAATCTTTTGTCAAAACTGGTGACAAAAATCAACCTGTCGGATTGGTGAGTGGCCGCATCGTTTCTTGTGAAAAATAAACATACAGGCAAGTGCGGGTATGTACAAAAAGTTGTAGATTTTTTCCAGGCGATCGGCTATAATGGTGGGTATGATGAAAATTGCGGGTGTGGCGTTGACGCCGCCGGACAGGCAGAGACGAGGTGGCCGGGTGAAAGGTGAAATGAGTGAGCGCAAAGTCATGATCTTGGATGTTGGGAAAACGGCCGGGATCTTGATTCTCGCCGGCTTTTTGGCCGGTCTGGTTGATGAAGCCCCCGGCGGTGAGGGGCCAATGATGATTTACCTTTTGGCCGTTCTGGGCGTGAGCCTCGCGGCAACCCATTGGGGATATGGGGTAGCCGGCGCGTTTGTAGCCGCCTTTGCCGTCGACCTCTTTCACACACAGCCCCAGTTCCGACTCAGCTTTTCGCCGGGATTTCCGGTTGCCTTACTCATCATGCTGGCGATCGCCTTACCCACCGGACTGCTTATTTCCCGCCTGAAAAAAACGGCGGCCGGCGCACTCGAGCGGGAATACCGGGCAGTTGCGCTGGCCAAAATCGCCCTTGACCGCGAGCGTCGGGCCGAAGCTTTGGCCGCCGGCGAGACCACCCGGGCCACACTGCTTCGCTCAATTTCACACGACCTGCGCACCCCGCTGACCAGCATTATGGGGGCGAGCGCCGCCATGCTTGAAGGGCGGGAGATGTCCGAGCCCAGCCGGGCTTCCCTGCTGGTCGATATCCGAAAGAGTTCGCAGTGGCTTTTGCGAATGGTCGAAAATATCCTGACCCTCACCCGGCTTTCAACCGAAACTGTCCGCCCGCGCAAAGGCCCTGAATCCGCTGAAAACGCGGTCTCTCAGGCGGTATCTATCCTGCGGGCGCGATTCCCAAACTGCCGGATCAGCGTTCGCTTACCCGACCAGCCGCTGATGACCCCGATGGATGTCACGCTCATATCACAGGTGCTGATCAACCTGCTTGAAAACGCGATCAAATATTCACCCGAGAGCGAGCCGGTTGTAGTCACCCTTACGGGAGACGGCGACTATGCCCGGTTTGAGGTGGCCGACCGCGGCCGGGGGATTCCCGGCGATGTGATGGAAACCCTGTTCAGCCCCCAAAAGCGGGATAACCAGGACAAGCTGCGCGGTGCGGGGATCGGGCTGTCCATCTGCCAGACCATTGTGCAGTCACACGGCGGCGACATCGAGGGCTTTAACCGGGAGGGCGCGGGCGCGAAGTTTGTCTTCCGCTTACCGCTGGTTGAAGAGGCCGAGCTGGCTGTTCCCGCCACAATCGGCAGTGAGGGGGAACTATGACCATACACCACACCGCTTTGTACGCGAGTGATTTAGAGGCGGCGAAAACCTACTATCAAAAGTATTTCGGCGCTGCCCCAAGCGAGCGGTACCGCAACCCCAAAACCGGCTTGCGCACCTATTTTATGACTTTTGAGGGTGGCGGAAAACTCGAAATCATGCACAAGCCCAATCTGCCCGCGACCGGGACAGATTGTGAGCATCAAGGCTACATTCACCTGGCTGTAGGGGTAGCGGACAAAGAGACGGTAGACGCGCTGACCGCGCGAATAGAGGCGGACGGCTACAAAATCTACAGCCGGCCGCGTGTGACCGGCGATGGCTATTACGAGAGCTGTGTATCCGACCCGGACGGAAACCGAATCGAGATTGTCGCGGATAAATAGAGAAACATCCGGCCTTGCTGATGACAGCGAGGCCGGATTTCTTGTTGCTGTTATTCCATCAGTTTAAAAATCAGCTTTGCGTGTTCGGTTGGGTCTTCGACCGGCAGGCCTGCCATCAGTGCGGCCTGGTGATAAAGGATTTTCGCGTAGTCCTTGGCCTTGTCGGGGTTCTCGCTTTGCAAGCTCTTGAGTCTTTCGAAAACCGGATGTTCGGCGTTCAATTCAAGAATCCGGTCGGCCCGCACCCCGCCGTCCGGCTGGATGGTGGACAGGTACTTTTCCATCTCAAAGGACAGCCCGCCGCCCGCGGTCAGGCAGACCGGCTGGCTGCGCAGCTTGTGGCTGAGCTTGACCTGGCCGACCGAGCCGCCCACCGCTTCTTTGACAAAGGTGAGCAGGTCGCCGCTTTCCTCTTCCTGTTTTTGTACGGCCTGTTTTTCTTCCTCGCTTTCAAGGCCAAGCTCATCGCGGTTGACCGATTTGAGCGGCTTCTCATCGTACTCGCGCAAAGTCTGCGCAACAAATTCATCCACCTCGTGGGTGAAGTAGAGAATCTCGTAGCCCTTTTCGCGCAGGCGCTCGGCCTGGGGCAGCGCCTCAATGACCTTCGCGCTCTCGCCGGTCGCGTAATAAATATCTTTTTGCTCGTCTTTCATCCGCGCACGGTATTCGGCCAGCGTGGTCAGCTTGTCCGACTCTGAACTGGCAAAAAGCAAAAGGTCTTTGAGGCTGTCCTTTTCTTTCCCAAATTCGCCGATCATCCCGTATTTGAGCTGAAGGCCAAACTGAGCGAAAAATTTCTCGTAACTTTCGCGCTCGTCTTTTTGGAGCTTTAACAGCTCGTTGCGGATCTTTTTCTCGATGTTGCCCGCAATGACTTTTAGCTGGCGGTCGTGCTGTAAAAGCTCGCGGGAAATGTTCAAGCTCAAATCGGGGGAATCGACCACCCCGCGCACAAACCGAAAGTGCTCGGAAACGAGATCGCCGCACTTATCCATGATCAACACGCCGCTTGAATATAGCGCAAGCCCGCGCTGATAGTCTTTGGTGTAATAATCGTACCCCGCCCGCGCGGGGACAAACAACAGCGCCTTGTAACTGACCGCGCCCTCTGCGTCTACCTGAATCGACTTGACCGGCGGCTCAAAGTCGTGAAACTTCTCGGCGTAAAAAGCACTGAGGTCGTCCGCGGTTACCTCGTTTTTATTCCGCTGCCAGATCGGCACCATCGAGTTGAGGGTCTCGGTGAGCGTGTAGCTTTCCATCTCGGGCGGTGATTTCTGCTCTTCGCTTTCGCCCTCCGGCTTTTCGACCGGGCGGGAGCGGGTGACTTCCATCTGAATCGGGTAGCGGATGTAGTCCGAATATTTGCGCACAAGCGCACTCAAACCGTGTTCCTGTAAGAACCGGGAGTAGTTTTCATCCTCGCCGTCCGGTTTGATCTGCATGATGATATCTGTGCCGACACCCGCCTTTTCAGCCGGGGAGATTGTGTAACCGTCCGCGCCCTCGCTCTCCCAGGCCCAAGCTTCTTCGCTGCCATAAGCCTTGGTGACCACCCGCACCTTGTCACTGACCATAAATGCCGAGTAGAACCCGACCCCGAACTGGCCAATTACGTCAATCGGTTTGCCGGCGCCTTCTTCGGTCTCAGGCATATCTTCATCCGCCAGCCCCTGTTTAAAGTCAAGCGATCCGCTCTTAGCAATCGTGCCAAGGTTGTTTTCGAGTTCTTCTTTGGTCATCCCGATCCCGTTGTCCGAGATGGTCAGCGTCCGCCCGTCTTCATCCCGGATAATTTGAATGGCGAAATCAGCCCGGGCCATCCCGACCGTTTCGTCTGTCAGCGCTTTGTAACAGAGCTTGTCCAGCGCGTCACTCGCGTTTGAGATAATCTCGCGCAAAAAGATTTCTTTGTGGGTGTAAACCGAGTTGATCATCAGGTCGAGCAGGCGCTTTGACTGCGCCTTAAATTGCTTCTTGGACATCTTGGTAACGAACCTCCTGTGTTTTCAGTTGACAATGGACAATGGACAGTTGACAGTTATGGTATCGCTTCGCGATGAATTGTTTATTTAAATCCGTCCGCATGGCGGACTCCTTCATTGTCAACTGTCAATTGTACATTGTCAATTGCTTAATATAGCCTGTCAATATTCTTAGACATGAACTCAGCGTTCACATCTTGGGTATAAGGGTTGTGAATCTCATCGAGCTTATCCAGGTTCAGGGCAAGGTAGGCGATATCCGATTCGTGGCGGCCCGCCGTCTTTGCGGCCACCCCGTTTTTGTTGCGCAGCAGCTCATTGGGCGCGTAGATCCGCCCGCCGCCCTCCAGTGAAAAGCCCATCCCGGTTTCGCCGACCAGCGTACTCTGCGCGGCGTATACGCGGTTTTCCTGTGCGCGCATGTTTGGGCCCAGCGATGAATCCACCGGGTCGTAAACATCCACATACGCGCCGGGGCAGAGCAGAACCTTTGCGCCCAGCTTGGCGGCGATCCGCGCAATCTCAAAGTAATGCGCGTCCGAACCGATCAGGATGCTCATCGGCCCAAGCGGGGTATCGAACACCTTGACCTCGCTTTCAGGCGGGATTTGCAGCGCACCCTCTAAAAATCCCTCGCTGATTTTATCCTGATAACCGGCCAGCGCACCGTCGGAATCAAATAGAAAGGCGCGGTGACACAGTTCATCCTCCTCGAAATAAAGGGTAGAGCCGGCCATAATGTAGACCTTATGTTTGGCCGCCAGCGTTGACATCGTATAAAAATAAGCGTCAAATGTGTAGTCAGAAAGATGCGCAAGCGCATCGTTCAGGGCTGCGGGGTTGATCATCTCCTCGATTGGCGTGTCGTCGTATTCGTCTTCGCGCTCAGGCGGGGTGACGCGGGTCAGGTGAGTGCGGGAGGACGGCGCGGCCGAAATGGGCAGCAGCCCGGCGAAAGCGGGAAAGACAATCATTTGCGCCCGGCGGTTGACGGCTTCGGCGATGTAGCGGTTCATGTCAGCGATGTACTCAGCCAGCTCGTCGTAGATTTTTACCTGCACCTGCAAAGCGGCAATGCCCACCGACTCGGATGTGCAGACATCCAGATTGTCACAGGGCTCAACTTCAAGCGAGCGGACAATCCGCTCCACTTCTTTTAAGCTGACTTTTCCCACACCCATAAGCCCCAGGCCGCTCGGGCTTGACCGCTTCATCCAAATCCCCCCTTATAACCCATAGTATACCGCATACGCGCGCGTTTTTCAAGATGAAAAAGGACACGGTGTTCCGTGTCCTTTTTGTAGGTAATATGCGTTGTCTGTTATCCCCAAACACGCGGGAACACTACACCCAAAATAGTAGATACGCTATAGCAGGCAAGAGCCACGATGAAAGGCAGATCGCCGCCGGCATCTCCCCACATGGTCGTAAACGGCAAATAGAAGCGGCGCAAGTATACAGGATGGTAAAACCCTAATACCTTGCGCCAATGCAATGTAAAAAAAGCCCCGCAAAACCCACCAATCGACTTGAAAATCGGCACACTAAGCGGTATAATATACATACAAGTGTGACCGGTTGACCGTTGGCCTGGGAGAATCCAGCCTGCGGCCACCAGAGGACAATGCGTTCCCGCGCATGGTTCCTGTCAGCTTTATGTCTGTCAGCTATTATTTAAAATATATGCAGCAAGCTGCAAGCCCAACCCGCAGTCTTTGTTGCAAATTTTTCTACACCCGTATACCGGAAAGGTGGCAACAACATGGATCAACATCTGCGCGCAACCATTGAAAAGCGAATTCACCTAACAGTTGAGGCCCTGCGCAAAAACCGCTTTGAAGCGCATTACCTGCCCACAAAAGCTGATTTGCCGGAAAAAGTACGCGAGATCATGCCTGCGGGGGCATCCTGCTCGGTGGGCGGTTCGGTCACGCTCACCGACACCGGAATCCTATCCCTTTTAGGGAGCGGAGATTACCATTACCTGGACCGCTACGCCCCCGGCATTGACGTCGTGCAGGTGATGATTGATGCGCTGAGCTGTGATGTATACTTTACCGGCACAAACGCGGTGACAATGGACGGCAGGCTCTACAACATAGACGGGCGCGGCAACCGGCTGGCGGCCATCTGTTTCGGGCCGAGAAAAGTCATTGTGGTCGCCGGCTACAACAAAATTGTTGAGGATATCCCGGCCGCACAAACCAGGCTGCGTCATTTCGCGGCGCCGGCCAACTCCGCCAAGCTTGGATTCAAAACGCCCTGTGCCGTCACCGGGATTTGTCAGGATTGCGCATCCCCCGAGCGCATCTGCTCACAGGAGCTGGTCACCGGCTGGCAGCGTGAGCCCGGCCGGATCTGCGTTTTGATTTTAGGCGAGGAGTACGGTTATTAAGCGGTGCCGCGGAATCTATCCGCCGACCGCTTGACAGTCGGCGCAATGTGTGATATGATGGTGAAGCGCTTTTGAAGCGCGATAGCGCCGCGGGGTGAAGCAGTCCGGTAGCTCGTCGGCTCATAGACCCATCAACAACAGGTAAAAGTTAATATCGCGGGATGGAGCAGTCCGGTAGCTCGTCGGGCTCATAACCCGAAGGTCGGGGGTTCAAATCCCCCTCCCGCAACCAAAAAGTGGCTTAACCATCAGGTTTTAGCCACTTTCCATTTTGCGGCTGTTTTTCGGTGCGGGGACTACGTCGTAAGGCTTTTTGCGTCTTGTACACGCAAAACCCACCGAACCAAAACACCGAAGCAGATTTTTAGCCGTCGAACATCTCCATAATTTTTTTCTTGCGGTCATCAAAAGTATGACCGCACATATTCAGCCAAAAGCCAACTGTATCCGTGCCGCCGCCGATAAATGCGCCTGCAAGGATTTCAGAATAGATTTTGTTAATCTTCTCGCGCACTTCATCCCCGGTCTTGCCGTAAACGCTTTTTAAGACACCATCGCAGAGATACCGCCCTTCCCATGAACCGTTTTTCCGCTGACGTAGATACCCTGTGTAACCGGAGTTTTTCTTCTTTGACATTCTTCAACATTCCTTTCATGGTTGGTGAAGGGTTATCGAATAATGACTGGTTTTGATACAAGAAGTATTCCGCAGCTTAAAGCAAGAAATCAAGTAGCGAAAACCGCACCGGGCGGCGCTGGAAAAGGTTTTACGTTAAGTTGAGAAATTTTTTGGAAATATGAGGCATAATTGCGCACATCCGCGTTCAAACTATAATCAGCTGCAGTAAGAACCACTGTGGAATTATGTGTGGAGGTGGATGTTCACAATGAGCAATCTTAAATTTTCTAAGGGCAGGTTCGCGCGGTTTATCTCGTCCAAGGGGTTTTATCTGGCCATGGCGGTCTGCCTGGCTGGGGCGGGGGTAGCCACCTACATGGCGGTCGACCGCACAATCAATGTGATCGAAAACACAGCAAACCAGAGCGGGGACGCGTTTGCCGGTTTCCCCGAGTTGGAAGAGGTCGAGCAAAGAGTGCATGGCGTGCCAATCGAGCGGGAAAGGCCGCCACAGCCATCAGCGCCATCCGAGCAGCAACCCTCCTCGTCAACCTCTTCCTCATCTTACGAGGAGCTTACCGATTACGAAGAGCCGTCCGAACCGTCAATGGCGCCAGCAGTCTTGCCCGTGCTTACCTATATTTTACCGGTAAGAGGTGACATTGTCGCCGCATTCAGCGACGGCGAGCTGGTCCGCAACCCAGGGTTAGGCGACTGGCGGACCCACGACGGAATCGACATCCGGGCCACGGCCGGGACAGAAGTGCTCGCGGCCGCCGAGGGGATTGTGCTCGAAGTGCGGATAGACCCGCTTTGGGGTACGGTGGTGGTGATTGACCACGCCGACGGAAACCAGACCCACTACAGCGGGCTGGCCGCCAATGTGCCGGTCAGCGCGGGGGATACTGTGGCCGCCCGTCAGGCAATCGGCCTGCTCGAGGGTGTGCCGCTTGAATTGACCGACCGGCCCCACCTGCACTTCGCGGTAATGCGGGACGGCGCGTGGATCGACCCGATGGGGCTGATTGGCTCTTAAAAAAGGTAAAAAATAAAAAACGTTGGCAAGTGCGGGAACGCCCCCCGCGCTTGCCAATGCTTATATTATCCGCTAAAATGGTCTATTAAAAACTGGATGCTGTACAAAAGCCCAAAAACAACCGGCTGATGCGCCATGTATATGTAAATGGTGTGCCGGCCGCACAGGCTGAGAAACGGTGAGCGGTTTTTATACAAAAACTCAGGCATATCCCGCCGGACAAAGCCGACCCCCAAATAATTGCCCGCGATGTACAAAAAGATCCAGGGCAGAAGCGGGAAGTGATCGACCCCGCCCTCGGTAAAGCCGACCGGAATCAGCCAGACGATCTGACCCCAGGCGGCCGGGTAATTGATTTCAAACAGGCCGGGAATCCCGACATACCCGCTGCCCGCCCCAAGAGTGAGTACAAAAAGAATGGACGCGGTCAAAAGCCCTAAAGCGGCCGGCAGCTTGTCATACGCCCGGTTAAGCAGGGCAAAGAGGATCATCCCGCTGCCCATAAAGTGCAGAATGCCGAAGTAGATTGGCAGGTCGGGCATTAAGTTGAGGGTGAAAAGGGTGATGATCACACCCAGCCCCAGGGCGATCACCCCGCGCTTTAAGTTGTTGCGCGAATACCGGCAGGCAATCCCCGAGATAAAGATGAAGACGCCGGCCACAAACGGCTGTGCCGTCTGTACAAAGGCGGATGTAAATAAAAAGTGAAAGAGCCGGGTTCCGCCCGGCAAGGTGATATCCCAGCCAAACAAAAAGATCAGGGTATAAATCCCGTGGTACAAAACCATGAGAAGAATACAAAGCCCGCGAACTTCGTCCAAAAAGCCGACGCGGCCCCTGGCGCCCGTTCGCGCGGAAAAGACGTCGCCGCGTATGATATGGTTTCTCGTCATCGGCCGTTACCACCTCCCGAGTGGAGATTTTTGCGCCGTGCTGTTGCCTGAAGTGTGTTTTGAAACCGCTTGCCGTGACAGCGCCCATACAGCATCCGCCGCCACAGTGCAGATTTGCCTGTCACTTCGTACAGAAACCGCAGGCAATACTTTTAATACCGGTGATGAGCGCCCACCGCCTCAGCTGTATTTTGTGCGGAAGGACGGGTGAAAGTGTGTCGCGATGGCGCGGCAATGGGCTTTAAAACACACGCTAATGCGGGATATACAAGTTGATAATTTCTCTGGCCGCGTCGTTGTCGGGCAGCATCAACATGACCACATACTCACCCTGGTTAAAGACAACTGCGGGTGATGAGCGCCCCACAGCTTCCATCGCTTCAACTGTGGGCGGATGAAGATGTGTCGCGATGGCGCGGCAATGGGCTTTAAAACACACGCTAATGCGGGATATACAAGTTGATGATTTCTCTGGCCGCGTCGTTGTCGGGCAGCATCAGCATGACCACATACTCACCCTGGTTAAAGACAACCGCGTTAGAGGCGATCGAATAAGCCCCGAGTATATCATAATTCCGAAAAGACGCGGCCCGCATGACCGTGAACTGGCTGAGCGTTTCGCGCACTTGTTCGGTCATGTTGGGGGCCGGTTTTACAATGACCACGTCGCACAAGCCACCCGTTACATCTGATAGATATGCAACCGCGTCCACAATCATGTAAGATGCAAGGCCAAAAACTTCTTCAAGCTCGTCAAGGCCGACCGGGTCGATCCTGGCGGTTTCAAGCCCCTCGTAAATGGCGGCGACCGCGCCGGCCGGGTCGGCGGTTAAAAACCCGTCTTCTTCCTGGTCGAGCACACCGGCCCTGGAGGCAATCGCGGGGTAAGCGTGATCGTCCGGCTCGCCGGCCGGCTCAGCCGGCCCGCCGTTACAACCTGAAAGAGCCGCGGCCAAAAGGCCGGCGGCTAAAAAAAGTGATATTCTGCGCATATTAACTTCCTCGTTTCCATTTGGGTCTGCCGTAAAAAAGCGGCCGGTGCGGCGATCCTGCCTCCGCATTGTGGATTCTGTGACTTAGGGCGTGTTGACGCAAAGCTGAACGCCGTATTTTGGTGAATTTTGAGCCTTTCTTCGTTGTCGTTACTAAAGTACTGACGATGAGCGCCCATACAGCGAAGAGTCTCAGCGGAATACATATAGTATTCCTTCCTCCTCCGCCTTGAAATGCTCGAAAATTCACTCAAAATCCGTGCATTCCCATTTGTGTC